>NZ_JBFAXQ010000010.1:0-270781 GCF_040680855.1 Kribbella sp. NPDC051952 | reverse complement strand
CGTAGGCCGCGCCGAACGCCTAGTCACCCCCGCGATGCGCCGCGCCCTCAACGCCAGAGACAAAGGCTGCGTCATCTGCGCCGCCCCACCCATCATCTGCGACGCCCACCACCTGATTTCCTGGATCGACGGCGGCCAAACCGCCATCAACAACCTCGCCCTGCTCTGCCGCCGCCACCACACCGCCCTCCACGCCGGCCACTGGACCATCACCATCACCAACGGCAAAGTCCACGTCACCCGTCCCACCTGGGCCGACCCACCAACTCACCCCAAACAACCCGCCCCACACCCAGCACCACCCACCCCACCCCAACCGCCCCTGTCACAAGCGAGCCCGCCAAGACCACGCTCACCCCAACCGGCCCGGGCACAAGCGAGCCCGCCGGGTCCAGGCGAACCTCAACCGAGCTCACCGCAATCGAGCTCACCCCAACCGGCCCTGGCACAAGCGAGTCCGCCAAGGCCGGGCTCACCGCAATCGGGCTCACCGCAACCGGGCTCACCGCAACCGGGCCTGGCGCACATGGGGCCGCCGTGCTCAGGCTCACCGGAGCTGAGCTCACTACCTTCAATGCCACAGCCGAGCTCACGACAACCAAATCCACCTGCTTCACTCGCCGCAGCTGCTGATGCGCGGGTGGATGCGCCGGCCGCTGCAGCATCACGACCAAGTCGTTGGACAGCCGACGAGCTGATGATGCAAGAGGCCGCCCGCTTCGCGGTCTGAGGCGAACCAGCCGACCGCGTTGACGCATGCCGATCCCGGCCGGCTTGTCCCCGGCGAAGTTCGCGAGCCCCACCTGTCCGAGATCTCCGCACTACCTGGGATCGCAGCGCCACCCGAAAGCGTCGCACCGCCGACACCGCCACCGGCCTGAGCCCGAGTACGACGTACTCCTTCAAGGTGCGGGCGTGTGAGTTGATGACGCGGACGGGGTCGCGCGGATGGATTGGGGCGCGGCAGGTCCACCCGGGCCTCAACTAGCGGCAGTCTGGCACTATCCGCCAGCCTGTCGACGATCCGCGTCTCGAGGTCGGGCGGCTGGTGCCTGGCGAGCGGCGTCAGGTACGCCTTCGCGTTGGCCGCGGTGAGACCGTGACGGCCACCTCTCGGTCACAAGAACCCAAACACCGCCATCTGGTCCCGCGCTCTCACCGCCAGCTCATCTGGGTGGCCAACATAGACGACCCGCTCAGCGGCGCTCCACCTTCTACCCCCCGCACCGCTTACCCACCCGCACCGCTTACCCACCCGCGCCGCTTACCCACCCGTACCGCCTACCCACCCCTATCGCGGGCAGCTCACCGGAGTGCGGGGCACGACTCACCCGCACCGCTGGGAGTTGTGTCCGATGTGCGTCGTCAACCACCAGCACCTACGGGTGCTCACTCAGTCCACCCCGGGCCGATCGGTCGCCGCTGGGCTGATCCGTTCAGCTTGGTTCCCGCCACGCTCTTGCCAGGACTGATCAGGTCGGGGGAGTGATGCCCGGCCGCGCCGAAGACGGCGAAGGGCTGTTTTCCTGAGCGGTGTCGATGTGCGTGTCCGTCACCCGGCACCTGTCGACTCAACAGCTTGAGTGCATCGCGGTTGCGTGCGTCTGCTAATCCACAGTTCCCGGCGCTCACCATGCGGCGCTTGATTCCGGGCCAACCCCGCCGAAGGTGGCCAAAGAAACGATCTGCCGCGGAGCGGTGTCCTTTGGCGGTCTCGAGCTACTTCTTGCGGGGGGCTGAGGTGGCTCGGATGTGGAGTTCGGTGCGGAGGGTGACCGTGGAGGGTGGGCGGCCGGGGGAGGCGGTGCGGTCTTTCAGGAGCATGCCGGCCGTGCGGCCCAGTTCGTACGTCGGTTGCGCGACAGTCGTGAGACTAGGCACAACCAGGTCCGCCCACGGAATATCGTCGAACCCAACCACCGCGATATCATCCGGTGCCCGGAGCCCCTTCTTCGCAAGGCATTCCAGCGCCCCGACAGTCATCAAGTTGTTGGTGGCAAACAACGCCTCAGGCGGCTCACCCAATTCGAGCAGGCTCTCCATCGCGGCGTACCCACCGGCTTCGCGGAAGTCCGCGTGCCGCACCAGGTCCTTGTCGTACCGGATCCCGCCGGTACGCAGCGCTGACCGATAGCCGGCGAGCCGGTCCATCGCGGTGGAGACCTTGCGCGGTCCGGTGATGCACGCGATCCGCTCGTAGCCACCGTCGATCAAATGTTTGACGCCCTCATGCGCACCATGTTCGTTGTCGACCAGCACGGTGTCGGCCTCGACGCCGTCGACCCGCCGGTCGATCAGCACCATCGGGAGCTTGGCGTCCGCGAGCAGTTGCACGCCTTCCGCCGTACTGGTCGGCGAGATGACGACCCCAGCCATCTGATCGGTGAGCACAGCAGACGCGTACGCCGCTTCCTTCGCCGGGTCCTCGTCGGAGTTGCAGAGGACCACGTGGTAGCCCTCGGTCTGGGCGACGTCCTCGAGCCCGCGGACGAGCGAGGTGAAGAACGGGTTCTCGATGTCGGAGATGACCACGGCCCACAGGTTGGTACTGGATTTTCGCAGGTTCCGGGCGACGCCGTTCGGGCGGTATCCGAGCTCGGCAACCGCGGCGCGGACCTTCTCGGACAGCTCCGGATCGACGTTGCGGCGGCCGCTCAGTACGCGCGACACGGTCGCCGGAGACACACCCGACCTACGCGCGACGTCGTAGATCGTCGTCATGCCCGCTCCCCGCTGGAGGTCAGTTGCTCGTCTGGATCGCACTCTAACCCCGACAGGATCTCACGGAGACTGCGAACCCAGGCTGAAGGCCGCGCCATCCAATAGCGCGAGGGCGGTGGCGCGGGCGGGTGCCGAGTCGGCGGCGCCGTGGACGGTTGTCGACAATGCACCGGCCGCGTTGGCCAGTCGTACGGCGTCCACCAGCGGGGCCCCGGACGCGAGCGAAGCGGCGAGCGATCCGCAGAACGCGTCCCCGGCGCCGACCGTGTCCACCGTCGCGACCTGGTGTGCCTCGATCCAAACCTCCGAACCATCGGTGCGATCAACGACAAATGCACCCCGCGACCCGAGCGTCACAACGCATCCCCGCAGCTCCCACTCGTCGGCGAGCTTGCGGGCGATCACCGGCACCTGCGCGGGGTCGTCGCAGTCCAGCCCGGTCAGCGCGGCCGCCTCGACCTCGTTCGGGACCAGGATGTCGACGTACGACGCCAACGCCGGATCGATCGGGCCGACGGGAGCGGGCGTGAGGATGGTGGTGACGCCCGCGGCCGAGGCGAGCCGGAGGGCGGCCTGACTGGCCTCGACCGGGAGCTCGAGTTGGACACTGAGGACCTTGCTCGAAGTCAACGCGTCGGCGGCCGCCTCGACATCGCGAGGGGTGATAGCGGCGTTGGCGCGGGACACGATGATGATCGAGTTGCCGCCATCCGGCAGCACCAGTGGCAGGCCGACCCCGGTCCCGAGTGACGGATGCCGCACGATCCAGGACGTGTCGACCCCGTCGGATTCGAGCAGTTCGAGGAACTCCTCGCCGTACCGATCCTCCCCGATGGTCCCGACGATCGCCGTCTGCGCACCCATCCGCGCGGCCGCGATCGCCTGGTTCACGCCCTTGCCGCCGAGGAACTCCGCGAACCCCGTTCCGTGCAAGGTCTCCCCGGGCATCGGCCGGCGGTCGGCGGAGGCGACGAGATCCTTCATGAAGGATCCCAGTACGCACACGTCGTACCGGCTCATGCCTCGTCCCCCAGCAGACGCTTGCCCAGGGCACCGGATGGATGAAACTGCGCGAAATCGGTATGGCTGAATTCCCTGAGTACGACGAGGGCGCAGGCCAGTGCGTCACCCATCGCGAGCGACGCCGTGGTCGATGCGGTCGGGGCCAGGTTCAACGGATCCGCCTCCCGCAACACCATCGTGTCCAGCGTGTACGTCGCCAACCGGGCCAGCGTGGAATCCTCGTTGCCCGTCATCGCGATCACCGGGATCGACCGCTCTCGCAACATCCGGGTGAACGCGCAGACCTCGGCCGTCTCGCCGGATGCGGACAGTGCCAGGACGAGATCGCGAGACGTCACGGCGCCGGAGTCGCCGTGCAATGCGTCGCCGGAGTGGATGAAGCTGGCCGGCGTACCGGTGCTGGCCAGGGTCGCGGCGATCTTGCGACCGACCAGGCCGGACTTGCCCAACCCCGTCACGACCAGGTGGCCGTCGCAGCCCGCGACCGCGATCAGCACGTCCAGGAAGACGCCGTCGAGCCGGTCGGCGAGCGCCGACACGGCCGCGGCCTCGGTCTCGATCGCGATCCGCGCCGCCTGTAACCCCCGTGCGACCAGGTCCCTGGACAGCTCGTCGGCCGTGCGGTGGGCGGTCGCACGGTTCGGCACAACTGGCATCCCAGTGCCCCTATCTCAGAAATCGATTTCCACGAAGTAGACGCAGAGTAGGCAACGCGGTCCGGCAGTGTCAACGCCTGAATCCAGGTCGAAACCCTTGCGCACAGGCGAAAATGGCGCGACTTGATCGCATCGTGTCCGGTTCGGGCCTTGACCGGTCCGGGCTCCACTCGTAGATTGCGAGAAATCGATTGCCTCGAATGGTTACCCAGGCTGCCCGCTCGAACACACCCCTGGAGCACTCAGATGGCCGCAACACCCTCCCCTGTTCGTCACCTCAGCCGGAGGTCCGTCCTGCGCGGCGGGCTCGGCGCCCTCGCCGCGTCCGCGGCCGGCGTACCGCTGCTTTCCGCCTGCGGTGGTGACTCCTCCGGCGGCAACGCCAAGGAGATGTCGTTCTGGAACTTCTACGGTCCGTCCGACGACCAAGGCCCGCAGAGCAAGTGGTTCGTCGACACCGTCGCCGAGTGGAACAAGAACAACGACGTCAAGGTCAAGCTGCGCTACATCCCCGGCAAGGACTACCTGAACGGGACCACCCTGCAGACCGCGTTCCAGTCGGGGCAGGGCCCGGACATCTTCCTGATCAGTCCCGGTGACTTCCTCCGCTACTACAACGGCGGTGTACTGCAGGACCTCGGCTCGGCGCTGTCGGCGGAGTCGAAGGCCGACTACCTGCCCGGCCTGGTCGAGGCCCGCAGTGTGGACGGCAAGGTCTACGGCCTGCCGATGGAGATCGAGCCGCTCGCGCTCTACTACAGCGAGACCGCGTTCGAGAAGGCCGGCCTGTCCGAGGCCGATCTGCCGAAGACCTGGGACCAGACCATCGCGATCGCGGAGAAGCTGACCGGCAAGGATCGGTACGGCGTGATGTTCGAAACGCTGCCCGGCTACTACCAGAACTTCACCTGGTACCCGTTCCTCTGGCAGGGCGACGGCAGCCCGATCAAGGACGGCAAGGTCGCCTTCGACTCACCGGCCGCCGTACAGGCGCTGAAGTTCTGGCAGGACACCATCCAGCACAAGGTTGCCCCGCGCAAGGCGCTCGGCGACGGCGGTGGTGACGTCGTGTCCAACCTCGGGTCCGGCGCTGCGGCGATGCAGCAGAGCGGGATCTGGGCGGTCGCGGACATGCGCGCGAAGGCCAAGAACTTCAAGTACGGCGTCATTCCGCACCCGACCCCGGACGGCGGCAAGCCGGCCACCGACCTCGGCGGCTGGGCGTTCGTGGCGAATTCGAAGGGCAAGAACCCCGAGGCCGCGGCGAAGTTCATCGCCTGGGCGCTCGGTTCGACCGATGCCGCCGGCATCGAACGGCAGCGGCAGTGGAACACCGTGGTGAAGACCAACCTGCCGCCGCGCAAGTCGGTGCAGCAGGCCGCGGACGCCAAGGGCGCCTTCGCGGACGGTGCGCTGAAGAAGTTCGTCACCGAGATCGCGCCGACCGGGAAGCCGGAGCCGCGGTTCCCACCGGAGGTCTACCAGCCGATCGCGGACGCGATCCAGGCCTGCCAGCTGAACGCGGCCGATCCGGGCAAGGCCGCGGCTGACGCGGCGGCCAAGATCGACACGTTCCTGAAGACCTACCAGGGTGCGCCGATCAGCTGATGGTGACGACAAGTGCTCCTCCGTCCGGGCCACTGGTGAAGGCATCGGGACGGCGACAGAAGGCCGGCATGACCCGGAAACGGCGCGAGGCGTTGGCGGCGTACGCGTTCCTCGCGCCGGACACGATCGGCCTGCTGATCTTCGTCGCGCTGCCGATGGTGCTCGCGTTCGGTGTCGCGTTCTTCAAGGTCGATGGCTTCGGCAACTATCAGTACGTCGGCCTGGCCAACTACAAGTTGATGGCCGGTGACGACCAGTTGCTGGCCTCGCTCAAGGTCACCGCGATCTACGTGGTCACGTTCGTACCGATCGCGTTCGTGGTCAGCTTCGCGCTGGCGATGCTGGTCCGCAACCACTTCAAGGGCATCGGCTGGGTCCGCTCGGCGTTCTTCCTGCCGAACGTGGTCAGCCTGGTCGTGGTCGGCCTGATCTGGCAGTTCTTGCTGGTCGACAAGCGCGGCGCGCTCTCCAAGCTGCTCGCCCCGCTCGGCCTTGGCGACGTGTCGTTCCTGGGTACGCCGTCACTTGCCCTCGGCACGTATGTGGTGATCAGCGTCTGGTTCCTGATGGGCTACCAGATGCTGGTCTTCCTGGCCGGTCTGAAGGACGTGCCGAAGGAGCTCGAGGATGCCGCGCAGATCGACGGTGCAAGCTCATGGCAACGATTCCGGTACGTGATCTGGCCGTTGCTGCGACCAACCAGTTTCTTCGTCGTGGTGAACTCGACCATCGGCGCGGTCACCGGTCTGCAGGCGTTCGACCTGGTCTTCGTGCTCACCAAGGGCGGTCCGGCCCGCGCGACCAGCACGGTCGTGCTCTACATCTACGAGCAGGCGTTCACCTTCAACAACATGGGGTACGCCGCCGCCCTGACGACCGTGGTCGTCGCGATTCTCGTGGTCTGTACCGGCCTCATGTTCGCCTTCACCCGAGGAGGCCGCTTTGACGAGGATTAGAGTCCTCCCGATCCTTGCCCACGTGCTGGCGATCATCGCCGTCGCGCCACTGGTCTGGATCCTGATCAGTGCGCTCAAGCCGGCCGAGGACGTGTTCAACTTCGGCTGGCCGTCGACCTGGACGCTGGACAACTTCCAGTACGTGCTGCTGAAGATCCCGATGCCGCGCTTCATGATGAACAGCGCGATCGTCGCGGTGGTGGTCACCGTGGTCGCACTGTTCTTCCACTCGATGGCGGCGTACGCGCTGGCCCGGCTGCGGTTCCCGGGACGCGGGATCATCTTCTCCGGGATCATGTCGACGCTGCTCGTGTCGCTGCCGGTGATCCTGGTGCCGCTGTTCCTGGTGGCCAAGCAGCTCGGGTTGCTGGACAGCTACGCCGGTCTGATCGTGCCGAGCATCTTCCATGCCTTCGGCATCTTCCTGCTCCGGCAGTACTACCTGAATATCCCACGGGAGCTCGAGGAGGCGGCCGACCTCGACGGCTGCGGCTACTGGCGGCGGTACTGGAGCGTCATCCTGCCGCTCAGCCGACCGGTGCTCGCGTCGCTGTCGGTGCTGTTCTTCCTGGCCAACTGGAACGCGTTCCTCTGGCCGCTGACCATCACCCGGAACCCGGACCTGCGAGTGATCCAGCTCGGTGTGTCCGGCATGCAGGGGCAGTACGCCTCGGCCTGGAACCTCATCCTCGCGGCCGCCGTGATCGCGGCCGTCCCGACGGTCGTGGTCTTCGTGGCGGGCCAGCGCCGCCTGGTCGACGCGATGAAGACGACCGGTCTCAAGTAAGGAACTGACGATGAAGCGTGGGGCCCTGCTTGCTGTGCTGCCGTTGGTCTTCGGGACGGTGGCGATTGTCGACAATCCTGGTGCTGACATTCCTGCGGCTCGGGCCAGCAGCTCGATCGGCACGGCCCAGGTCGAGTCGAAAGGGATGCCGAGTCAGAGCGACGGCGACCTGTGGCCGTCCTGCTGGGCCGGCAACGACAAGGTGTACGCCGCCAACGGCGACGGCAAGGGGTTCAGCCTGGACGGCGACTTCGCGGACGTCGCGGTCAGCGAGATCAACGGCGTACCCGGGAATCTGTCCGGAGCAACGATCTCGAAGGGCGACCAGGTCGGGTCGGTCTGGTCGGGCGCCGGGTACAACCGGAAGCCGACCGGCATGGTCTGTGTCGGCGACACCCTCTACCTCGCGGTCCAGGATCTCGCGCTGGACTTCAACGACGTACCCGCGGCGACGATCCTGAAGTCGACCGATCACGGGCGGACGTGGACGTGGGACAAGCGCAAGCCGATGTTCTCCGACCACGTCTTCACGACGATCTGGTTCGCGGACTTCGGTAAGGGCGGAGCGCTCGCGCCGGACGGATATGTCTATGCGTACGGGCTCGATGGGAATTGGCGGGATTCGTTCGACGACACGGTCGCGGATCCGCAGAGCGTGTTCCTGGCCCGGGTCCCGAAGAACAAGGTGCAGGACCGGAGCGCGTGGAAGTTCTACACCGGGTCCAGCTGGTCGTCGAAGGTCGCGGATCGCAAGCCGGTGCTGACGGATCAGCGCCGGTTGTACGCGCAGACGTACGGGACGAACGCGTCGAACCTGAGTGTGATCAGCCAGGGCGGTGTCACGTACCTGCCCCAGCAGAAGCGATATGTCTACACGTCGTGGACGGAGTACACGTTCGAGTTCTACGAGTCGCCGACGCCATGGGGTCCGTGGGAACACTTTATGAGCAAGGACTTCGGCGGGTATCCGTGGTCGACCTCGAAGTACGGCGGGTACGGCGTGACGATCCCGTCGAAGTTCGTCCAGCCCGACGGCAAGACGATGTACATCCAGGCGAACGTGTGCCCGTGCGGTGGCGGCGGGATCGGGACGTCGGTCTACAACTTCAACCTGCGCAAGCTCGTACTGACGCCTTCGTCCGGAACTCCTGCCGACAATCTGCCAGGGGCTGACAACCTGGCTGCGTCGGCGACCGGTGCGGTGGCGGTCTCGAAGTCAACGCAGTCCGGAAGCCTCGCGTTGATGAACGACGGGGCTCGCACCGGGAGTGAGGGCGACTTCGACGACGAGGTGAAGGGCGCTTCGTGGTGGGGGTACGAGTGGCCGGCCAAGCACAGGGTCAACAACGTCGAGTTCACGTCGGGTGCGGTGTCGACCGAGGGCGGCTACTTCACCGGGCGGCCGCGAGTACAGGTTCGTCAGAACGGTGCGTGGGTCGAGGTGGGCTCGCAGACCGTTTCACCGGCATACCCAGGTGATGCGACCGCGGGTGCCAACAAGACCTACACGATCACGTTCCCTGGTCAGGAGACCGACGGGGTGCGGGTGATCGGGCTGCCCGGTGGGACGCGGTCCTACACGACGGTGTCGGAGCTCGCTGTCCGCTACGTGTCGCAGTTGGCGGATGGAGGATTCGAAGCCACCGGCAGTGGCAAGCCGGCCTGGCTCTTCGAGGGTACGGCGGCCAACGGTGTCGACCGCGGTCTCGGCTTCGCCCATTCCGGCGCCAACAACGGCTGGATCCGCTGCACCTGCACGGGTCTCAGCGACCTCTACCAAACGGTCCCGGTGACCCCCGGCGCCACGTACACCTTCGGTGCCTGGGTCAACGCCTCCGCCAACCTCCCCGCCGACCAGGGTCGCTTCGGCGTCCGCATCGGCAGCAAGGACCTCGCGGTCCAGACCTTCGGGGCCTCCACCGGCTACGTCCACCACGAGGTCACCGTCACGGTTCCTGCGGGCGTCCACGAGCTGACGGTCTACGCCGGGTTCAACGGGCCCGGCGTCGACACGTTCATTCAGGTGGACGACTTCAGCGTCAGTTGAGCAACTAGGCGCCGGCGGGCTTGGTAGTAGTGGTCGGGGTCCAGCACCGGCCGGTTGAATCGCAGCGTCCGGTCGGGGTCGATGAGGTCCAGCGCTGCAGCGTTTCCGTGTGTGGCGCGGACAGCTTGCAGTGCGCGGTGGTCCCACATGGCCTGGGCGAAGACCCGGTGCCGGATCGACGGCCACGGCGTACCGTCCGGACCGGGGTAGACGGCGAACGGGTCCCCGGACGGGAACGCGCCGCCGGCCGAGGTATCCGCGAACGGGTCCACCCGCCGGATGGAGTGCCACGTGTACCAGAAGTTGAAGCCCCAGTGCAGGAAGCCGTCCACGCCGGCCGCGAAGAGCTGGTGCCCGATCGCCCGGTTGCGCGCGGAGGGCATCCCGACGAAGCGGTTCGCGACCTCATGCCCTTGGCTGACGCAGTAGTAGACCCATAGGCGCTCCGGCCGCTCAGCCAGGAACGGCTCGACGTGATCAGTCGCAACGACGGGTACCTCGACGGCACCCGACGTCCAGAACGAGTGCTCGCTCAGAGCGTCAACGACCGTCCAGCCCTTCAGCAGATCGGCGACGACAGCCTTCGCTGCGAGGTAGCTCGCCAGTCCGTCCGCCCCTGACGGCTCGTCGGAGATGTGGAAGACCACGTGCTCACGGTCCCACTCCTCGTCGAGCACTGCCTGGAGTGCCGGCAGCAATGCTTCCATCAAGCTCCGGTAGCGCGGGTCCGTCGCAGCCACGTCCCAGCCGAAGGCGCGCTCTTCGTTCACCACAATGCCCGGTGTGGCCTTCGCACCCCACTGGGTAAAGAGGTGCGCGACCTCGACCCCAGTGATCCCGGTACGGCGACACAGCTCGAGCCAGCGCCGCAGCCGGTCGAAGCCGAACTCGTAGCCGTCGCCGGTGGCGGTGATGTCGATCAGCTGTACGACGGTCCGGTACGAGCCGACCGCGGTGTCGAGCGGCGGTGTCCAGACCGGTGTGAGCAGCGACGTCGCCCCCATCTCCGCGGCCGACGCCATGAACCGCTCGAGCAGGGCCCAGTGCTCTTCGCTGAACACCTCGACGCCGTAGTGATCGGCCAGCGCGTCCCCATGCATCCAGTGGCTCGACACGATGTCCAGTGGCGGTAGCTCGATCCCGGTCAGCTCGACGGTGACCGGGGCCCGATGCAACTCGGTCCCGTCGGCCTTGCTCAGTACGACCGTGAGCTCGTGGACTCCGGCCCGCGCCGGATCGGTCGTGGTGACGTCGAACCAGACCGCCGCCCAGCTTCCGAACCGCACCGGCACCTCGCCCGTCGGAACCGGTCGCAACAGGTCCGGATACAGCCCGGGTTCGTCGAACTCGTACCCGTCGTCATGCCCCGGGAACGCGAGCAGCGAGCACGGCACCAGCTCGACCGCCGACACCGCGACCAGGTCGGCGGCCGCACCCTCGACCCGCACCCGCAGCGGACTCGGATCACGGAACTTCGAGTCGAGCGGCGGCCGATACGCGAGCTGGAAGGAGGCCGGCTCGCCGAGGAACGCCTGGAACCGGGTCGCGGCGGCCACCGGACGCGGTTCCCGGGTCGGATGCATCTTCACCAGCGCATCGCAGAGCACGAACTCCCACTGCGTAGTCATGTCCGACATGATCCACTTTCATGCATCAACGCACAATCCTGCGTCTCATCGGACAGTTGATCGTCGCGGTTAGGGCCAGGGGAGGAGTTCTGGCACCGGGCCGGTGATCGGGCCTGGTGCCGGGCGACCGGCGTACCAGGCTGTCAGGTCGGTGAACTTGCCGGTGAGGAGGACCTCTTCGCCGGTGCCGTTCTCCCAGGTGGTGCTGTCGGACTGGAGGACCAGCCGGATGTTGTCCGGGGTGCGGGCTTGCAGGAAGTCGAGGAGGTGGAGGCAGAAGTCCTCCGGCCAGTCGGCTGGGGTGTGGGTGAGGGCCAGGTCGGTGGTGTGGATGGTCAGCTCGCGCCAGCAGGCGTCCAGACCCGCGGCGAGGTTGCTGTTGCGGTGGAGGATGGGGCGGGACCAGTCGTCCGGGCCGACCTTGTCCCACGCGGTGATCAGATTGGTCGTTGCCTGCAGCAAGTGATCCTGCAGGTCAGCGGCGGAGCGGCCGGCGCCCGATTCGATGCCGGCATCGCGAGCGGGCCGTCCACCGTCGTAGACCTCGATCAGACGCCCCTGGAGTGCTTCCTCGACCTGGCGCGTCATGGCCTCGGAGAAGTTGGCGATGTGGGTGATGACATGGCCGCGCGACCACCCAGGCAGTCCTGAGTCCGCACGGGCCGTTTCGTCGTCCAGGTCAGCCAGCATGGCGTTCACCCGGGTAACAGCGGTCTTTACATCGGTCAGGGCCACAAGCGCTCCTTGGTCCAGTGATCGGGGTGGTCGAGGCGGTACCGCAGTCGCAGGTGCCGGCGGTCCGGATCGGCCTGCCAGAACTCCACCTCATCGGCCCGCAGCGTGTAGAGAGTCCAGTCCGGCGCAATCAGTCCAGGCTCGGCAGTCAACCGCTCGGTCTGCTCAGCGACCGCCGCACCGATGTCCGCAGGGTCGTTCAGTACGGCGCTCTGCCGCCCAGTCAGCGCCTCCGCTCGAGCCGCTACCGGACGCGCCAGAAAGTCCCGCGCCGAGTCCTCCGGATCCGCCGGCTCAACTGACCCCAGCACCCGGACCTGCCGCCCCAGTGCGATCCAGTAGAACGTCAGAGCGGCGTACGGCGTGTTGCTGAGCTCCTCGCCCTTCCGGCTGGTCGCAGTGGACGCGAACTGCCAGCCATCGGTGGTGAGGTCCTTAAGGATCAGTACCCGCGCGTTCGGCCGCCCGTCGGCGCGCACTGTGGAGAGTGTCGCCGCGCAGGGCTCGGGCACCTGGTGGTCGACGGCGTACAGCAACCAGTCGACGAAGAGTGGATGCGGCGTCTCGGGGGCATGCGCCGGGTCGAACGTCGGCGGCGTGCCCGTGAGCGTGGGGACGGCACGGAGTCTGCTGCGGAGGTCTGTCATCGAGCCTGACCCTAGATCAGCTCCTCACATGGCAGCAACCGGATATCCCATTAGACTGCTCCTGATGAGCACGCTGGCATTCGCCCTCGCGGCGACGATCAAGCACGACGGGCAGGGCGGAATCGCGGACCTGCTGGCGACTCCTGCGCAGGCGACCGCCTGGCTGGACCAGCACGAGCACTTGGTGGCCGAGGTGCTCGGCCGTCCGTTCGAGGGCGCCGCCGACGTGCGGGACGAGTTGATCCGGGTCCGGCGAGCGGTGCGGGCGTTGTTCGCGCGGGCGGTCGCGCCGGAGCCGCCGAGCAAGGCCGATGCGGACCGCTTGATGGATGCTGCCGCCGCGCTGCGGATGGTGAATCGGGCCGCAGATCGACTGGGTACGACGCAGTTGGACTGGCCGGACGATGGTCCGCCGGTGACGCAATGGGTCGGCCGGACCGACGATCCGAGTGCGTTGCTGGTCGGTGCGATCGGCCGGTCGGCGATCGACTTCCTGGCGGGGCCTGATCGCTCGCGGCTGCGGGCCTGCCCGGCGGCGCGCTGCGTGAAGTACTTCCTGCAGGACGATCCCCGCCAGCTGTGGTGTTCGCCGTCCTGCGGGAACCGTGAGCGGGTGAATCGCCACTATCGCCGCCGGCACGGGACTGTCGGTGGTCGGGACTAATCTCTGCGTTATGACCATCGCGCGTTTCAAGGACTTGTGTGTGGATGTGACGTGCCCGAGTTCGATGGTCGATTTCTGGGGGCGGCTGATCGGGCTGACCTCGCCTGCCGACAATCCGAACGTGCTGGTCGGGGACCTGCCGGAGAAGACGATCTGGATCAACAAGGTCGACGAACCGCGGAGTGTGAAGCAGCGCGTTCACCTCGACGTGCTGACCGGCGCGATCGAGGACCTCGAGCGGCTGGGTGCGACCGTGCAGTCGCCGCTGACGGTGGAGCGGCCCTGGACGGTGATGGAGGACCCGGAAGGCGGGGAGTTCTGCGGTTTCGTCCGTGAGACCGTCCCGGTGTATCGGCTGATGGAGCTGGTCGTGGATTCGGTCGACCCGGAGGCGCAGGCGCGCTGGTGGCACGGGGTGGTCGGTGGTGACTTCGGCAGCGCGGAGGGCAAGACGTGGTACTGGCTGGAGAACGTGCCCGGCCTCCCGTTCCCGTATTGGGTCTTCATGCCGGTGCCAGAGCCGAAGACGGTCAAGAACCGGATCCACTGGGATGTCACCGCACCGGCGCTGCAGCCCGTGCTCGATGCGGGTGCGACACTGCTGCGGCCCAAGGACGACGACATCGGCTGGACCGTGTGCGCCGACCCCGAGGGCAACGAGTTCTGTGTTTTCCTGCCAGCAGTTGAGGAGTCTTGATGCCCAAGCTCGACCTGACCGTCTCCGGCCCGGACCTGACCGAGGCGTTGGTCAACATGTCCTCGGTGAGTGGGACCGAGGAGACACTGGCGGACGAGGTCGAGGCGGCGTTGTCGGCGTATGCGCATCTGAAGGTCTTCCGGCACGGGAACACGGTGGTTGCGCGGACCGACCTCGGCCGGGACGAGCGGATCGTGATCGCCGGGCATCTGGACACGGTCCCTTTGAACGACAATCTGCCGGCTCGTCGCGCGGACGGTCTGATCCATGGGCTCGGGGCTTGTGACATGAAGGGCGGCGTCGCGGTCGGCCTGCGGTTGGCGGCGACGCTCGTCGAGCCGAACCGGGACATCACCTATGTCTTCTACGACTGCGAAGAGATCGAGTCCGAGCGGAACGGTCTGTTCAAGCTGACCAAGTCCAATCCGGAGCTGCTCGAGGGTGTGTTCGCGGTCGTGATGGAGCCGTCGAACGCGGTGGTCGAGGCCGGTTGCCAGGGCACGATGCGGATCGAGGTCACCACCCATGGCGAGCGCGCGCACTCGGCTCGGTCCTGGATGGGGTCGAATGCGATCCATGCCGCGGGCGACGTGCTCGCGCGACTCTCGGCGTACGAGCCGCGGCGGGTGCCGATCGACGGACTCGAGTACCGAGAGGGACTGAACGCGGTCGCGATCCACGGTGGCGTCGCGGGGAACGTCGTACCGGATCTGTGCACGGTCGAGATCAACTACCGGTTCGCGCCGAGCCGGTCGGAGGCCGAGGCCGAGGCGCACCTGCGCGAGGTGTTCGAGGGGTACGACGTGGTCGTGACGGACTCGGCGCCCGGTGGGCTGCCTGGGCTGGAGCGGCCGGCGGCGGCCGCGTTCCTCCAGGTGGTCGGGGGAGAGCCGAAGCCGAAGTTCGGGTGGACGGATGTGGCCCGGTTCACGCTGCTCGGCGTACCGGCGGTGAACTACGGTCCGGGCGACCCGCTGTACGCGCACAAGCAGGACGAATTCGTGCCGGAGGCGGAGATCGAGCTGTGTGAACAACGGTTGAGGAGTTGGTTGACGGCCCGCGCGTAAAGAGGTCCGAGTTCCGGTCAGGTCATAACCTGGAGGTATGGAAGAGGATTCGATTCACTCCGATCGTCCGGTCGGCCAGCAGCAGCGCGGGCCGATCGTGATGCGCCGCAACCAGGTGCAGCAGTCCACCTCCGAGCAACGGTTGCTGGACAGCCGCGGCCCGTCGGACTGGGTGCATACCGACCCGTGGCGGGTGTTGCGGATCCAGTCCGAGTTCATCGAGGGCTTCGGCATGCTCGCCGAGCTCGGGCCGGCGATCAGCGTGTTCGGCTCCGCGCGGACCAAGCCGGACGACCCGATGTACGCCGCCGCGGAGGAGACCGGCCGCAAGCTGGTCGACGCCGGGTACGCCGTCATCACCGGCGGTGGGCCGGGGGTGATGGAGGCGGCGAACAAGGGTGCGTCCGAGGCCGGTGGGATCTCGGTCGGGCTGGGGATCGAGCTGCCGTTCGAGAACGGGCTGAACGAGTGGGTCGATATCGGGATGAACTTCCGGTACTTCTTCACCCGCAAGACCATGTTCGTGAAGTACGCTCAGGGGTTCGTGGTGATGCCGGGTGGTTTCGGCACGCTCGACGAGCTGTTCGAGGCACTCACGCTGGCGCAGACGCGGAAGGTGACGTCGTTCCCGGTCGTGCTGTTCGGTACGTCGTACTGGGGCGGGCTGGCGAACTGGCTCCGGGAGACGATGCTCGCGGACGGGAAGATCTCGGCGGCCGACCTCGATATGTTCACGATCACCGACGACGTGGACGAGGCGATCAGCTACATCATCAAGTCCGGCGAGGTAGCCGACGCCGCCGCCGAGGAAGCCGCCGCATCGGCCGCCCGCGAGGTAGCGGAAGCCGACAACCCCGCCGCCCGGGCCCGCCGCGAAGCACACCGCCTCGGGTCCGACGGCAGCTGACAAGGGTCTTCGCTGAGGGCGCAATCGGGCTCCGATTGTGCGGGTGACTTCATCGGCATGGCACGATCGGACCCGTGATGTGGTTCTTCGGGCTGATCGTGGTGCTGTTGATCGGGGCTGTCGCGGTGGTCGCCTCGGGTCGTTGGGGTGCCATGAGTACGGCGTACGACGACAGGCCTGACATGACTGTCCCGGCCCGGCAGGCGCTCACGTCCACGGACATCGAGACGGCCCGGTTCGCCGTCGGCCTGCGCGGATACCGGATGGACGAGGTCGACACCCTCCTCGAACGCGTCGCCAAGGAGGTCGCCGAACGCGACCGCCGCATCGCCGACCTGGAACGCGCGGTAGCCCCGATCGTGGACGCGCCCGACGGTGCCGGCTTCACCTCCCGAGGCACCTACGACCCCACCGAATTCGACGACACCGGCACCCAAAAACCGATCCTCGTAGGCGGCAACTTCCCCAACGCCGCAGCCACCGCGCCCAGCGCAGACCCAGACGCCGACGCCACGTCCGTCGAGTCGAGCGAGCCCGCGTCGAGTGCCACCCGCCCGGGAGCCCCCGGGTCCGCTGTCGCCGGGTCCGCGGCCGCCGAGTCGAACGCCGCCGAGTCAACCGCCGCGGCGCCCCGCGCAGTCGCGTCGACCGCCACTGAGTCCAGTGCGACCGAGCCCGGCACAACTGGGTCTAGCGCTCTCGCCGGTTCCAGCCTGGCCGGTTCCGGATCGGGTGGTATCGGCTCGAGCGAGTCCGGCACCTCCGGTCCTTCCGCCGCGACCGACGACCCAGTCACCGCCGAACAGTCCGCAGTTGCACAACCAGACGCGGACCACATGTCCTCGGCCCAGTCAGGTGCCGCACCGTCCGGCAGCATCCAGTCGGGCAGCGACCGGCCGGTCGCCGACGAGGGATCCGCACCGGGCACTGCTCCGGCAGCCGGCGGTGGTTCAACCGGTGACCGGGACGACGAGCTGGCTGTGGACCAGTCGGACGCCGATCCGATCATCGGGGAGCAGACACCTATCCGGCCGCCCGCAGGTGAACCCGATGACGAGCCGGACACCCGAGAGGTCCCCCAAACCGCTCACGCGCAAGCGGCCAACGAGTACGAGCGCCTCCAAGCCGAAGCCCGCGCCATGCTCCAAGCCCAGTCCCACCCCACCACCCCCCGCCCCCGAGACGCCAACCCCCAACCCCCAGAGGCGTCCCCCCAACAATCAGCCGACACCCAGCCCCGCGAAGCGTCCTCCCAGCACCCTGAGGCTTCCTCACCACAGCCAGACACCTACGCGCAACCGCCCGAGGGGTCCTCGCAACAACCGCACTCCTACGACCAGCAGCCTGGGTTGGCTTCACAGCAGCCGCTGTCCTACGAGCGGTCGGCTGAGACCGGGTCGCAGAAGGCCGGCAGCTACGTCCCGCAGCCCGGCCCGTCGTTGCAGCCGCCGCAGTCGTACGAGTTGCGGCCTGAGGTGTCCTTGCAACAGCCAGACGGCTACGCGCAGTCGGGCGGGGCTTTGCGGGAGTCGGAGGACTACACGCAGCCTGAGTCCTCTCCGCAGGTATCGGATGTCTATGGCCAGGGATCCGAGGGGTCCGCGCGGGAGGCCAGTTCCTACTCGCAGCGCCCCAGCTCCTCCGGGCAAGGCGAGGTCTCGGCTGAGCAGGTGTACTCGCAGCCGGGGGGACAGGGGTTCGAGCCTCAGGAGTTTCAGGCTCAGGCGACATACCCGGTTCGGCAGGTGGAGAGGGACAGCTACCAGCCGCAGCAGGCGGAGCCTTGGTTCCCGGCGAGTGAGTCCTCGTCCGGGCTGGATGCCCAGACAGACGTAGCGCCTCAACCGCCGCAGCCGACCAACGATCTCACCCCGCACGCTCCAACCGACCACGCTCCGGCCAACCAGGCTCCGGCGTTGCAGTTCCCGGTGGTGGAGCAGGGGGCGGCGGAGGCGTCGTACCAGGGGCAGCAGATGCCCGTGGAGCGGCAGAGTTCGTCGGCGGAGGCGTCGTACGAGGGGCAGCAGGTGCCCGCAGAGCAGCGGCCGTCGGCGGAGGCGGGCTCTGGACAGGGGCAGGCTGGTGGGCCGCAGTTTCCTTGGAGTCAGCAGGCGTCGGGGGAGCGGGAGTCGGGCGAGCCTGCGTTGCGGTTCCGGGTGGATCAGGCAGCGGGGGATTCCGGGCAGACGCCTGAGGAGACCACGCAGGAGTTTGCGGTCGAGCAGCAGGCGGGTATGTCGTCAGCCGGAGCCGACTGGCCACAGCCGACCGAGTCCCCGGTCGAAGCGGCACAGTCCTCGGAGACGCCACAGTGGTCCATGCCCCAACAGGCTCCCCAGTGGCAGCAGCCGTCAGACCCGTCCCCCGAGTCTCCCACCCAGCAGCCGCAGCAGCAGTCCGAGTACCAGCAGCCGACGTACCAACAAGAGCAGCCGCACTCCCAACAGTCGTCCGGGTACCAGCAGGAGCCGCAACCTCAGCAGGCGTCTGGGTACCAGCAGGAGCGGGCTTCCGGGCAGGCTGGGTATGAGCAGTACACGGAGGAGCAGGCGAGCGCCTACTCGCGGGACGCCGCGCAGTACGAGGGGTCTCAGCCGCAGCCCGTCCAGCCGCAGGAGCAGCAGTCTTCGCAGCCGTCGTTTGAGCAGCCTGCGCAACCCGAGCAGCAGTCCGGTCAGCAACCCGCTAATCAGGAGCAGCAGCAGGAGGGGTGGCAGTTTTGGCCGCCGGCTGATCAGCAGGGGCCGCCGGTTTGGCCGGGGCAGGCGGGGAACGGACAGGGTGGGGAGCCGGAGGATTCGGACGGCGACGGTGGGCACGGGCGGCACAGTGCGGCGCCTGATGAGGGTGCTTATCACCGGCCCAGCTGATCTACTCGGGTGATGGGATCCGAGGGTAGGTGTCACGCGGAGGCGTCGATCGAGCTGGAGCTTGATCCGCAGACTGCGTGGAATGTGGTGATGGACTGGGACCGGCAGTCGCGGTGGATGCTGCTCACGCAGGTCTGGGCGACCGGGCAGGACGGTACCGGCGTTGGTGGTGGAGTCGCTGCGCGGACTTCTGTCGGTGCCATCGGGTTCACTGACGACATGGTCATCACTCACTGGGATCCACCGCGCGAATGCACGGTGAAACACCTGGGCAAGATCGTCCGCGGCACGGGCACCTTCACCATCACCCCCCTCCCGACGACCCCCACAAACACCCCCTCCACCCCAAGCCCCACCTCCAACCCGAACGACACCTCGAACCCGGCCCCCACGGCCAAGTCGAGTGATGCCCCCAACACAAGCCCCACGTCCGCCTCGAGCTCGTCTTCGAGGTGTCGGTTTACCTGGGCGGAGGATGTGGTGCCGCCGTTGGGGAAGGTGGGGGTGGTTGGGTGGCCGGTGGTTCGGGTGGGGTTTGAGTGGATGATGCGGGTTTCGTTGCGGCGGCTGGTTCGGGAGGTGGCGAGATGACGGTGATCGGGCCGGACGGGCTGGCGCGGTGTGGGTGGGCTACTTCCGCCGCCGAGTACGTCGAGTACCACGACAAGGAGTGGGGTAAGGAGATCCGCGACGACGTCGCGCTGTTCGAGCGGATGACGTTGGAGGGGTTCCAGTCGGGGCTCTCGTGGATCACGATCCTGCGCAAGCGGGAGAACTTCCGGGCCGCGTTCGCGCACTTCGATCCGGAGACCGTTGCCAAGTACGGCACGGCTGATTTCGATCGCTTGATGGCGGACCCCGGCATCGTCCGCAACCGGTTGAAGATCAACGCGACGATCTCGAACGCTCGTGCGTTGCTCGAGCTCGATGACGGTGAGTTCACCGAGTTGCTGTGGTCGTTCAAGCCGGCGAAGCACAAGGCGCCGAAGACTTTTGCGGACGTGCCCGCAACTACGCCGGAGTCTGTCGCCATGTCGAAGGCGCTTAAGAAGAAGGGCTTCGTGTTCGTGGGGCCGACGACCGCGTATGCGTTGATGCAGGCAACGGGCATCGTCAACGATCACCTCTCCACCTGCATTGCTCGCTGATCGCCCACAGGCATCGGGTGGGCCGCATCGCCGGCTGATCAGTTGCGGCGAAGACCAGCCGTCGGAGCGGCAGAGCAAGCCCGCTCCGAGTCCCCCGAGGCAGCGGTCGCGGCCGTGGTCGAGTTTGACCCCGGCGGTGTTCAAGCGCGGTTGAGGGAGTGCGTCCCGTGGTGGTCGGGGTGCGTCCGGCGGTGGTGACTGGGAGCGAGACCGGGCCGTCGGGACTCGTCCGAAAACTGGCCAAGTGGTCAGAAAATCTGGTGCGGACCAGGGCAGTCCTGATGCTCGGAACGCCTGCACGTGCAGGATGTTTGTGCATCTGCAAGGGGCGCTGAGGAAAGCTGAAAATAGGCAAAGACAAACGGCTGACCGAGTTGTGTTCCGGGTACTGAACGTGATGAGGTGTTCTTCGGGCACCCCCGACTGTCAGGTGGCTGTCCGGCCGTGACTCGCCCGGCCGGAACGCGGTCGGGGGGCCCACCAACGTTTACGGGCACCCATCGATTTTGGGTACCTCACCAAGGTTTACGGAGCCCCGCAAAGGGTTAAGGAGCCTCGTTGTCGCCGGTCGGTGTGAACGTCGTATGGAAGACATCCGTGTTGGTCAGACCGGACACGTGTGTCCGGTCCGGCGACGCGGCCAGGTAGAGGTTCGCCTCGGCAAACGGATCGGCCGCATCGTCATCGGCAGTGCCGAACTGCCGCGTCCACACCCGGACCTGATCGGGCGAGTACTTCGCGAGTACGGCGTCGAACTTCCCCAGCGGAGTCCCCATCGCCCCGTCCGTGAATCCACCGACATACACGTTGCCCGAGGGGTCGACCGCAACCGCAGCACCCTTGTCGTTCCCCGGCGTACCGAACTGGTCCCGCCAGGTCAGTGCGCCGTCAGCGTCGACCCGAGCGACGATGAAGTCCTTGTCGCCGGCCAGTACGCCGGAGAAGTCGCCGGCGGTGTAGCCGGTCAGATAGACGCCACCAGCAGGGTCGCTCGCCAGCCCCCATACCTCATCCGACGCAGCTGTGCCGAACTGTTTCATCCAGATAGCCTCACCCGCGGACGAGTAGCGAGTGACGAAGCCGTCGACGCCGCCCGCCGACGTACCCAGCGCACCGCCCGTCATCCCCGCCGCGTACACGGACCCGCCGGACACCGCGACCGCCATCCCCTTGTCCTCGCCCGCACTCCCGACCTGCCGCAGCCACACCTGCCGGCCCTCACCATCGAGCCGAGCAACGAACACATCCTTGTCGCCCTGGTTCGCGCCACCCAACGCGCCCTTCGTATAACCACCGACGTACACATCGGTCCCGTCCACAGCCACCGAGTAGCTTCGATCAGCCACCCCAGGTACGCCGAACTGGGTCAGCCACCGCCGATTCCCCGCAGCGTCGTACTGCGCCACAAACCCATCATCCGTAGCGTTCCCGCCATGCGACCCATCGAGATCGCCCGTCGTGTAGCCAGTGACCGCAACACGTCCGGAGCTGTCGACAGCAACGCCGTACGCGCGTTCTGTCCCGCTGGTCCCGAGCGACCGCGTCCACTCGCGGGTACCATCCGGCCGGGTCTTGATCAACGCGACGTCCGTCCCACCGGCGTACGGCTGCCCGTCCAGTGATCCCGCCACCGCCTCGGCCTGATAAACGTTGCCCGAGGCATCAGTAGCGATCCCACCGGCCCGGTCGTCGCCCGCCGTACCGGTGATCGTCGCCTGCATCGGGACCGCCGGCGGCTTCCCGATGTACTGGAAGATGTACTTCGCGCCCTCGCTGAACGTCGGTCCCCACACATCCCAGTCGTGCCCGCCGTCGACGACCCGGAACTCCGAGGTCAGGTTCGGCACCCGGGTCGCCTGGTTGAAGACGATGTGCGCCTCGAAGTCGAGATCGTGGGTCGCGTCGATCGCCTTCGGGTTCTTGTACTCGTCATCGCCGACCGCGATGTACATGTGCGACGGCAGCCCCGTGGCCGCGAACGACTTCAACGTGGTCGGCCAGTTCAACCGCAGGTACGTCGACTCCACGAACGGGTCCGTACCCTTGCCGAAGGCACCGAAATCCCTGGTGCTCGAGTCCGAGGGCGGCAGCGGGAAGTACACCGCCGGGCTGAGTACGATCGACGCCCCAAAGACCTCGGGATGCGCCAGGGAGTACCGGAGCGCACCCGCCCCACCCATCGAGTACCCGGCGATCGCCCGTCCGGTCCGATCCGCGATCGTCCGGTACGTCGCATCCACCTGCGGGATCAGGTCCCGGAAGAACGCCGTCTCGACCGGCCGCCCGGGATCCGGTCCCTTGTAGGCGGAGTCGACGTACCAGCTGGCGCGGCTGCTCCAGGGTGCGTCCGGCATGATCGCGATCGTCGGCGGGATCTCCCCGGCCCCGATCATCTCGTCGAGCCGGCTCTTCACCTGGGTCCAGGCCGCCATCGAGTCGCCACGCCCGTGCAGCAGGTAGATCACCGGATACCGCTGCGTCGAACTGTCGTACCCGGCCGGCAGGTAGACGTTGTAGTTGATGTCCTCACCGAGCGTCCGCGACGGCACATGAGCCGCGGTGATCGTCCCGGACGGGACCGCGGCCGGAGATTCAGCACGAGAACCAGGCACGACAAGACTCCCAACCAACGTGGCGACCGTCAGGGCGGCAGGCAGCAGCAGTTTCCTCACACTCCAGGTTGTAATCGCTTACGTAAACGATTACAAGAGGAGGCGCGTACCGAAGAACGGGTAGTGGTCGGCGCCGGGATCACCGCCGCGGCGTGGCGCAGGCGTGGGCTGCGCGGTGCAGGGGACTACTACCCGTCCTTCGGTACAGAGATCAGCGGCCTTCGAAGGTGGGCTTTTGTTTGGCGACGAAGGAGGCGACGGCGTTGCGGTGGTCGGCGGTGTCGCCGGTGAGCTGCATCTTGCCCGCCTCGAAGGCGAGCGAGTCGGCCAGCGGGTGGGTCGCCGAGTAGGCGAGCGACTGCCGCACAGCGCCGTACGCGACTGTCGGTCCGACGGCGAGCTTGCCGGCCAACTCCGCAACCGCCGACGGCAACTCAGCAGCGGGAACGACGGTCGTGGCGAGACCTAGCTCGAGGGACTCGGCGGCCGGGATGGTGCGGGGGAAGTACAGGAGCTCGACCGCCTTGGCGTGGCCGATGAGCCGGGGGAGCGTCCAGGAGATCCCGGTGTCGCAGGACAGGGCGATGCCGGTGAAGGCGAGGTTGAAACCGGCCGTGTCCGCGACCACCCGGAAGTCGCACGCGAACGCCATCGACGCGCCGGCGCCGGCCGCGACCCCGTTGACCGCCGCGATCACCGGCTTCGGCATCTCCGCCAGCGCGAGCGCGATCGGCGCGTAGTGATCCGGCACCGTGCTCCAAAGTGCGGCCGTGTCGTTGGCCTCGAGCAGCCCGATGTGCTCCTTCAGGTCCTGACCGACGCAGAACGCCCGCCCGGTCCCGGTCAGCACGACGACGCGTACGGCGTCGTCCTCGGCGGCGGCCTGGACGGTGTCGCGGAGCAGGACCTTGGTGGCGATGTCGAGCGAGTTCATCGCGTCCGGCCGGTTCAGCGTGATGGTCGCCACGCCGTCGGCGACGGCATAGATGACAGAGTCACTCATCGTGGTCAGCTCCTAGACAATCGGTGAAATTTTCAGTGCAGCGTCAGGCAGTTGTCCACGAAACGCCCGGCCGCGGGGCCGAGTCGTTCGGCGTGGAAATCGAAGAACTCGGCGGCCCGCGTGCCGGCCCAGTCGTCCGGCAGCAGCTCGTCCGGCAGTCCCGGATCGCGGAACAGGAACTTGCGCCATTCGTGCACCAGTTCGGACCGGACCGCGAAGGCCTGCTCATCACTCGTGTCCGGCCCGGCGCCGTCGACCAGGGCCTTCGCCTCGATCAGCCAGGCGTCGTACGACGCGCCGAGTTCGTCGAGTCGCCAGACCCGGCGGGCGAACTCCACCGCGCCCTCGTCGACCGGTGCGCGGAACCGGTCCGCGGCGATCCCTTCCACGCCGAGGATCTGGTCCACCTCGGTGTCGTTGCGCAGCCCGACCCACGCGCCGTCGGACAGCGGAGCCCAACCCAGAAAGGCGAGTTGGCTCGCGAGCTGGTCGCGGCGGCGTGCGTTCGGCACCTCGCGGAGGATGCCCAGATGCCAGTGCCGGTCCCAGTCGCCGGGGCCTTCGGAGCCGGTCACGACGGGCGTGCCGTCGGGGGCGGTCCGGTAGATCCGGGCGGCCGCGTCGTCGAGGCGGCGACGCGCCCGGGCGGTCAGCGCGTAGCCGGGCTGTCCGTCGAGCCGGACCGGCTCCAGCCAGCCTTGCCGGACCATCCGGGACACGGCGGTCCGCACCGCCGGTGGATGGACGCCGAGCGGCGCGAGCAGCCGCACCAGGGCAGCGACCGGGGCGCGCGCGCCCCGCGCGCGCAGGTGGTCGCCGTACAGGTCGAAGAGGGCTGAACGGGCGTGCACAAGACTTGAGTCTGCCGTATGGTGCACGGCTCTGGCCTGCGATCGGGAATAATGGGGTCCGATAGCACTGCGATACGCGCCGACGGCGCATCACCGCAACGGCGCCGGCGACGGTTCCCCGCGCGGTGTCGTCGCTCAACACCGACACCGGAAAGGGGTGCGCGCATGGCGGCGATGAAGCCGCGGACGGGCGATGGTCCGCTCGAGGTCACCAAGGAGGGCCGGGGGATCGTGATGCGGGTCCCGCTCGAGGGCGGCGGCCGGCTCGTCGTCGAGCTGAATGCGGATGAGGCCACGGAGCTCGGCAACGCGCTCAAGGCAGTCGTCGGCTGACCGAGTCCTCCGGGGGTGCCTCGCACCTCAGCCAATCACTTCGACCCCGGTGGGTGCCCTCTTTCGGCACCGGCCGGGGTCGTTACGGTTGGCCCGGCACACCAACCTTTTGATCAAACCAGTGAGGTCGTCCTAGTGGCTCGCCGTAGCAGCACCCCTCTGTACCCGACCCTTCCGGCCGTGGCCTGGCAGCCTGGCCTGCCGGTGCACGGCGCCCCGACCTGGGTGATCGTGGTCGGCGAGAGCGGCCTGCCCGCCGTCGCGAAGGAGGCCGGCGAGCGCCTCGGCGTCGACCTCGGCCGGCTGCTCGAAGCACAGCAGGCGACCGGCTTCACCCCGTCCGCCGGCGCGACCGCCGCGTACCCGCTGCTGGACGGCGACGTGACCGAGGTCCTGCTGGTCGGCGCCGGTGACGGTACGGCGAAAGACCTGCGACACGCCGGTGCGGCGATCGCCCGGTTCGGCCGCGGCAAGGACGAGCTCACCACAGTAGTTGCCGAGGGCATCGATGACGCGACCCTGCAGGCGTTCGCCGAGGGCGTCGTACTCGGGTCGTTCACGTACACCCAGAAGACCGTCGACCCGGGCAAGCCGGTGCTGACCCGCCTCACCCTGACCGACGGCTCGGACGCGGTCCGGCAGCCGGTGGTCGATCGTGGTGTGGTGATCGGGCGGACCGGCTGGCTGGCCCGCAAGTTCGCGACCACCCCGTCGAACGAGAAGGACCCGGCCTGGCTGGCCGCTCGCGCCACCGAGCTGGCCGCCGCGACCGGTCTCGAGGTGACGGTCTGGGACGAGAAGAAGCTCGCCGCCGACGGGTTCGGCGGCATCCTCGCGGTCGGCAAGGGCTCGACCCGGCCGCCGCGGTTCATCCGGCTCGACTATGTGCCCGACGGCGCCACCAAGGACACGCCGTACGTCGTTCTGGTCGGCAAGGGCATCACCTACGACACCGGTGGCCTGTCGCTCAAGCCGCGTGAGGGCATGGTCTCGATGAAGCGCGACATGACCGGCGGCGGCTCGGTGATCGCCACGCTGTCCGCGCTGCGCGAGCTCGGTGCACAGGTCAAGGTGACCGGTCTGATCTGCTCGGCGGAGAACATGCCGTCGGGTACGTCGTACCGCCCGGACGACGTGATCCGGCACTACGGTGGCCGGACCACCGAGGTGAAGAACACGGACGCCGAGGGTCGCCTGGTGATGGCGGACGGGCTCGCGTACGCGGTCAAGGAGCTGAAGCCCGACGTCCTCGTCGACGTTGCCACACTGACCGGCGCGATCAAGGTGTCGCTCGGATCGATGCTGTACGGCGGTCTGTTCGCCACCGACGACGCACTCGCGGACAACCTCGCCGACGCCGGCCGGGTGTCCGGTGAGGAGCTGTGGCGGATGCCGCTGCCGGCCGAGTACGAGGACCTGATCTCGACGCCGATCGCCGACTCGGTGAACAGCTCGAAGGGCCCCGGGTCGATCACCGCCGCCCTCTTCCTGAAGGCGTTCACCGGTGATGTCCCCTGGGCCCATCTCGACCTCTCGTCGATCGCGGAGTCCCCGGCCGACCGGTTCGAGTACTCACCCGGCGCGACCGGTGCCGGCGCCCGCCTCCTCACCACCTGGCTGACCTCCGACACCCCGACCTCCGGCATCGGCTGAACGGGACCGGCTGACGGGACCGGCTGAACGGGATCGGCCGAACGGGATCGGTCAAGCCCGGCGGGCGAACTCCCGGACGATCTGCGGGTACGCCGCGAACGACGTACCGAAGTGGTCGACCGCGCCCATCGAGTGCACGGTCACGTGCGCGCCACGGGCACGGAGGTCAGTCGCGCAGACGTCCGCGTTGACGGCGACCACGTCCGTGTCCTTGGTGCCGCTGTAGAGGTGCACCGGCACCCGCGGCGTCCAGTCCTTGCAGACCTGGTCCGCCTGGCGCAGCGCCTGCCGGAAGCGGCCGGTCGGGTGCTCCAGCCGCTGGAGGAACTGCGGCGTGAACAGCTTCTGCGGCGAGTCCGGCAGCGCCCCGAAGACCTCCTCGTCGGGGTGTGAACCGTCGAACAGGCCCTCGATGGTCTGCGCGTACGGCGCCTGGAACGCCTCCCGCGGGTCGTCGTACAGCCCGACCGTCCGGTTCCAGGCGGTGACGAAGTACGCGAGGTAGAACGCCGCGGTCTGCGGCAGAACCCGGCCGTCGAACGTCGCCGGCAGCTCGCTGCCGAGCAGGTCGTACGGTCCGGCGACAGCACGGAGGTCACCGAGCCGGAACGGCCCGGCCTCGCCCCGCGTCAGCGCCCGGCCGAAGGCGATCGAGGCCCGGCCGCCCTGGGAGAAGCCGGTGACCAGTACGTCGCGCTTCAGCGTGATCCCGTGCTTGGCCGCGAAGGTCCGGGCCGCGAGCAACATGTCGACGGACGCGCTGGTTTCGGTCTTGGTGTCGAAGTACGGGTGCAGCCCCGGTCCGAACCCCAGCCCGAGATAGTCCGGCGCCACGCCGACGAGGCCCGCGCCGGCGAAGAGCGCGGTCACCAGGCGGTCGGTCGAGGTGCCGTCGACAGAGGCGGCGTAGGCCTTGGTCGCGTTGGTCCCGTGCAGGTACTCCGCGGCGGTCAGCGCACCCCGGCGCCCGTCCGGTAGTACGACGATCCCGCTCGCGGTCGTCGGCCGCCCGTTGACGTCGATCGTCCGGTAGATCAGCCGGTACACGGTGACGCCGTACCGGGCCGGCGGTGTGCCCTCGAAATCGGTCGCGGCGGCGTCGAGTTGAGCGGCCGTCAGGTGGGCGATCGAGACGGCAGAAACGAGAGCGCCGCGCGGAGTGTGGACGCTGGAGACGGCGGCTTCCGACAGCGTCGGCTGGCTGACGGAGGCGAAGGCCGACAGCGGAAAGGCGGCTAGCGCAGCGGTGGCGAGCGTGGCGGCGACGGTCTTGATCAGGCGAGAAGTCATACCCCAACCCAACCGCCGCGCACCCCTCCGAGCGATGGTGCGAAGTCCCACCCTGAGGTGGAGTTTCTCCTACCTCCTCGGCCGGCGGAGCCGCAGGTACCAGTTCGCGAGGTCGGGCAACGCGGCGGTGGGTTCGCGTCGTACTCAGGGCGACGACGAAAGAGGAGCCGTGACATACCGAGCGCATGTAGTGATGCTGGTGGCCAACGACATCACCAACGACAGCAGGGTTCTGAAGGAGGCCGCCGTCCTTGCCGCGGCCGGTCTACGCGTGACACTGCTCGGCGTATCCACCGACGAACGGCTGTCGATCGACAGCATGGACGGCCGCGCGGTGATCGCCCGGCTGCCGGGGATCTTCCGCCATCGTGACGGCCGGCTGAGCCGCCGGAATCGCCGCCGGGACTGGCGTCTGCCCTTGCTGGGAGTCAGCATCCCGCGTGAGCTGGTCGCACGCCGGGCGCTGATCGACGCGCGCCGGGCCGAGCTGCGTCTCGGCGTGCGGCCGGGACCCGGGCGGGTGTTTCGGCTCCGGCTCCGGGAGGCCGCCTTCGCGGCCGGCCGGGCGCGAGGGCTGTTGATCCGCTGGCAGAACCGCGTCTTCAAGTTCGGCTGGCGGGCCTGGGACGGTGTCGTCTCGCGGACTCCCTGGCTGGTCAGCTGGCCGGCCGTGGTCCCGCAGACCTACGACTACGAAGAGATCTTCGGCCCGGCGATCGACCGGCTTGCTCCGGATGTCGTGCACGCCCACGACATGCATGTGATCGGCGTCGCCGTCCGCGCCGCGGCTCGGGCCAGGCGGGCGGGGCGGCCGCTGAAGGTCGTGTACGACGCCCACGAGTACGTCCCCGGGATCGCCCGGTACGGCGGCCGGACGCGCAGGTTCATCGCCGCGTGGGCCGGTCACGAGCGGGACTTCATCTCCGCCGCCGACCGGGTGGTCACGGTCAGTCCGGGGATCGCCGACCGGCTCGAGCGCGAGCACCGGCTCGGCCGCAGGCCCGAGGTCGTCCTGAACACGCCGGACCTTCCGGAGACCGTCGTACGCACGGACGACATCAGGTCCCGCATCGGGCTGGCCGCGGAGATCCCGCTGCTGGTCTACAGCGGTGGCATCACACCCGTGCGCGGGATCGAAACCGCGATCACCGCGCTCGACCGGCTCCCGGGCGTGCACCTTGCGGTGGTCGCCGTACCCTCACCTGAGCTGCCGATGGTGGACCGGCTGCGCAGACTCGCGGAGGACGCCGGCGTGGCGGACCGGGTGCATTTCCTGCATCCGGTCGGCCCACGGGAAGTGACCGCGTTCCTGTCCACGGCGGACGCCGGAATCATCCCGATGCTCCGGGCGCCGAACCATGAGCTGGCAATGCCGAACAAGCTGTTCGAGTACAGCCTCGGCGGGCTGCCGTTGCTGGTCAGCGACATGGCGAGTCTGCGGGAGTTCGTCACCCGGTTCGGGATCGGGGAATCCTTCGAGGCCGGCAACAGCCAGGACTTCGCCGCCAAGGCCGAACTGCTCCTGGGGCGGCTGCAGTCCTACCGCGACAGGCTCGCCGATCCGGCGTTCCGGCAGGTCGCGGCCTGGAGCGGCCAGGCCGACAGACTGCGGACGCTGTACGGCGAACTGCTCGGCCAGGACCTGACCTCCACCACAGTGGCCCGGGCGTGCCCGGACGACGTCGCGGTGATCGAGGACCTGGTCGGGGCTTGCTAGCTCTGCTGCCCGAGGAGGCTGTTGTACAGCTGCACGGTCCGGTCTGCGACGGCGTCCCAGCCGAACTGGGAGACGGCTCGTTCGCGGCCGGCCTTGCCCATGGCCTCGGCCTTTGCCGGGTTGTCGACGAGGTCGTTGATGCCCGCGGCCAGTTCGCGCTCGAAGGTGTCGATGTCGTTCTCGTCGTACGCGACGAGGGTGCCGGTGACGCCGTCGTCGACGACCTCGGGGATGCCGCCGACGGCGCTGGCCACGACGGCGGTCTCGCACGCCATCGCCTCGAGGTTGACGATGCCGAGGGGCTCGTAGATCGACGGGCAGCAGAACGCCAGCGCGTGGGTGAGCACCTGGCGGACCTCGTGCCGCGGCAGCATCTCCGAGACCACGAACACACCGTCCCGGGCGAGCTTGAGGTCGTCGATCAGCGCGTCGGTCTCCGCCTTCAGCTCGACCGTGTCGGCCGCGCCGGCGAGCAGGACCAACTGCACTGACGGGTCGAGCCGCAGTCCGGCCCGGAGCAGGTGCGGGACGCCCTTCTGCCGGGTGATCCGGCCGACGAACGTCACGTACGGGCGGTTCAGGTCGACCCCGAGCCGCTCGAGCACGTGCGTCGACGGATCCGGGTGGTAGAAGTCGGCGTCGATCCCGTTCGAGATCACGTGCACCTTGGCCGGGTCGATCGACGGGTAGCAGTCCAGGACGTCGTCGCGCATCCCCCGGCTCACCGCGACCACGGCGTCGGCCGCCTCGTACGCCGTCTGCTCGGCCCAGCTCGAGAGCCGGTAGCCCCCGCCGAGCTGCTCGGCCTTCCACGGGCGGCGTGGTTCCAGCGAGTGCGCGGTCACCACGTGCGGGACGCCGTACAGGAGCTTGGCCCAGTGGCCGGCCATGTTCGCGTACCAGGTGTGGGAGTGCATCAGGTCCGCGTCGCCGACCGCGGCGGTCATGGTCAGGTCGGTGGAGAGGATGCGCAGGGCCGCGTTCGCCCCCGGGATCCGCGGGTCGTCCTCGGAGTGCGCGGTCGCGCCCTTCCGGGGCTCACCCATGCAGTGCACGTCCACGTCGATCAGGCGGCGGAGCTCGCGGACCAGGAAGTCCACGTGCACCCCCGCCCCGCCGTACACATCCGGAGGGAACTCACGCGTCAGGATGGCGACCTTCATGAGCCCGACGATAGGTCATCAACTCACCTGTGTCGGTACCCAGAAACGCAGCTTTCCGTGTCGTTCGTCTTCCAGTTCGCCACCAGCTGCCTGGATCACCTTGCGCGACGGCTCGTTGCCGGTGTCGCAGGTGACCAGGGCCGGGTCGATACCGAGACCGGCCGCGACCGGAAGGCACTGGGTCAGCATCTGGGTCGCGTACCCGTTCCGGCGGGCCGACGGGCGTACGGCGTACCCGATGTGGCCGCCGAGTTCGTTCAGGGCCGGGGTGAGCTCGTGCCGGATCGCGAGCCGCCCGAGCCACTGCTCGCCGCCCTCGACGAACCAGAGCATGGTCTGGTGGACGATGTCCGGCGGCAGCGGGGTCTCCGGCTGCGCGTCGGCGTCGAGTGCCTCGACCAACCGCGCGAACTCTGCCGGGTCCTCCGCCTCCTCGCGGGTCCACTCCCGCTCGGAGCCGCCGTACGCGCGGATGCCCATCCAATGTGCTTCCTCCGGCGCCAACTCGTCCCAGGCGGCCAGGAACGAGGCGTGAACGGCGACAGTCGGAGCGATGAGCATTGGCATCTTCCCAGTGTCGCGACACTCGCAAGCGGTTCTGAAGCCGGGCTCGCGGAGCTAAGGTGCGGACATGGCAAAGGCGCCCAAAGTTCTCGGAATCGTGCTGGCCGGTGGTGAGGGGAAGCGGTTGATGCCGCTGACGGGGGACCGGGCCAAACCGGCCGTCCCGTTCGGGGGCAGTTATCGCCTGATCGACTTCGTCCTGTCGAACCTGGTCAACGCCGGCTATCGCAACCTGTGTGTGCTGACCCAGTACAAGTCGCACTCGCTGGACCGGCACGTCACGCTGACCTGGCGGATGTCGACCCTGCTCGGCAACTTCGTCACCTGTGTGCCGGCGCAGCAGCGGCTCGGCCCGCAGTGGTACCAGGGCAGCGCGGACGCGATCTACCAGTCGATGAACCTGATCAACGACCACCAGCCCGACATCATCGTCGTGTTCGGCGCCGACCACGTGTACCGGATGGACGCGTCCCAGATGGTCGCGGCGCACATCGAGCGCGGGAACGGCGTGACCGTGGCCGGGATCCGGGTGCCGCGGGCGGAGGCGAGCGAGTTCGGCGTGATCAAGACCGGCGCGGACGGGTACGCGATCGACGAGTTCCTGGAGAAGCCGGCCGACCCGCCGGGGCTGCCGGACTCACCGGACGAGACGTTCGCCTCGATGGGCAACTACGTGTTCAGCACCGACGTCCTGGTCGAGGCGCTGCGCAAGGACGCCGCGAACCCGGCGTCGCGGCACGACATGGGCGGCGACATCGTCCCGATGCTCGTTGCCGAGGGCAAGGCCGGCGTCTACGACTTCAAGGACAACGACGTCCCGGGCGCGCTGGACCGCGACCACTCGTACTGGCGCGACGTCGGGTCACTGGACTCGTACCACGAGGCGCACATGGACCTGGTCTCGATCCAGCCGGTGTTCAACCTCTACAACCACGACTGGCCGATCTTCACCTCGCACCCGCAGCTGCCGGGGGCGAAGTTCACCGACGACGCGACCGTCGGCGAGTCGATCGTCTGCCAGGGCTCGATCGTGTCCGGCGCGCATGTCGACCACTCGGTGCTCGGGTCGAACGTGATCGTCAGCGCGGGCGCACATATCGAGCGCTGCGTGATCATGGACAACTGCAAGATCGGTGCGGGCGCACGCCTGGTCAACGTCATCCTGGACAAGAACGTGGTCGTTCCGGCCGGCGTGGAGATCGGCGTCGACCCGGATCTCGATCGGGAGCGGGGTTTCACCGTCTCCAAGGGCGGGGTCACGGTGCTCGGCAAGGGGCAGGTGATCGAGGCGCCGGCTGCGGCGGCCCCGGTGGAGGAGAAGGTCGCCGAGGCGTGACGGAGGCTGAGGCACGCGAGCTCGATGCCACTGACCCCGGGCACCGCGATCTGTTCGACGTACCTCCGGCTCAGGGCGGGGACTACCCCGAGGTCGCGTACTTCGCGGGCAACTCACTCGGGCTGCGTCCGCGCGCGACCCGGGACGAGCTCCTGGAGGATCTCGACGCGTGGGCCGCGTTGGGGGTCGAGGGGCATCTCGACGCGGAGCGTCCCTGGCTGCCGTACCACGAGCTGCTGACCGGTCCCGCATCGCGACTGATCGGCGCGCAGCCGAACGAGACCGTGGTGATGAACTCGCTCACCGTCAACCTGCACCTGCTGATGGTCTCGTTCTACCGCCCGACCCCGTCGCGGCACCGGATCGTGATCGAGGACTCCGCGTTCCCGTCCGACAGCTACGCCGTACGGTCGCAGGCTGGTTTCCATGGGTACGACGCCGACGACGCGATCATCCGGCTGCGGCCGCGGCCGGGCGAGGACAGTCTGCGTACGGCGGATGTCGTCGAGCAACTCGGTGACGACGTGGCCCTGGTCCTGCTCGGCGGGGTCAACTATCTGACCGGCGAGTTGATGGACATTGCCACGATCACGAAGGCCGGACACGCGGCCGGGGCGATCGTCGGCTGGGATCTCGCGCACGCGGCCGGGAACGTTCCGTTGTCGCTGCACGACTGGGGTGTGGACTTCGCGGCCTGGTGTTCGTACAAGTACCTCAACTCGGGGCCGGGTGCGCTCGCGGGGGCGTTCGTGCACGAACGGCATCTGGATGCCGAGTTGCCCCGGTTCGAGGGCTGGTGGAGCACCGAGGCCGCGACCCGGTTCGAGATGACGCCTGAATGCCGGCCGCCCGCGTCCGCGGATGCATGGCAGGTGTCGAACCCACCGATCTTCTCGATGAGCCCGGTGCGAACGTCGTTGGAGATCTTCGACAAGATCGGCATCGGGGCGCTCCGGGAGCGCAGTCTGCGGTTGACGTCGTACTTGGAGAAACTTTTGTCGGATGTGACGATCGGGCGCGTGATCACGCCGGCCGATCCCGCGCGAAGGGGTGCGCAGTTGTCCTTGCGAGTTGACGGGATGCGAGCCGGCGAGCTGGCCCGGCGGTTGCGGTTCGGGTACGGCGTGATCGCGGATGCGCGGGAGCCCGATGTACTCCGGCTGGCTCCGGTGCCGCTGTACTCGACGTACCACGACTGCTGGCGGGCCGCGTCGGCGCTGGCGCAGGTGGTGCCGGCATGAAGATCGCCATCGTGGGAGCCGGGCTGACGGGTAGCTTGCTGGCGTGTTTCCTGGCCCGGCGTGGTCTGGAGGTGACGCTGTACGAGCGTCGCCCGGATCCGCGGGTCGGTCAGGCCGAGCGCGGCCGATCGATCAACCTGGCGATCTCCGAGCGCGGGCTGGACGCGTTGCGGCGGATCGGGCTGGTCGAGCAGGTGATGGCGGACGCGCTGCCGATGAAGGGGCGGATGATCCATCCGGTCTCCGGACCGCTGGACTTCCAGGCCTACTCGGCGTCGGGTGATCGGGCCATCAACTCGATCAGCCGGGGTGTGCTCAACAACGCGCTGCTGTCGGCGGCCGAGGCTGCGCCCGGGGTGAGCGTCGAGTTCGAGCATCGACTGGTTGAGCTGGACTCGCAGGCCGGGCGGATGGTGTTCGCGACGCCGGCGGGGAAGGTGTCGGCCGCAGCGGACGTCGTACTCGGTGCGGACGGCGCGGGGTCCGCGGTGCGGGAGCAACTGCTTGCCGAGGGCATCGTTGCCGAGGACGTCGACTTCCTTGACTACGGCTACAAAGAACTCTCGATCCCTGCAGCGGCAGGAGAATTCGCGCTCGATCCCGGTGCGTTGCACATCTGGCCGCGCGGGACGTCGATGATGATCGCACTGCCGAACCCGGACCAGTCCTTCACCTGCACGCTGTTCTGGCCGGCCGGATCCTTCGACGCGCTGGTCTCCGCCGGTGACATCGAGGAGCACTTCCGGACGAACTACCCGGACCTGTTGCCGTTGGCACCGGAGCTGATCGACGACTACCTGCACAACCCGGTCGGCGTACTCGGAACCGTCCACACGCTGCCCTGGCAGGCCCACGGCCGGACGGCGCTGATCGGGGACGCGGCCCACGCGATCGTCCCGTTCTACGGTCAGGGCGCGAACTGTGCGTTCGAGGACGTGGTCGAACTGGATCGCTGTCTCGACGACACCGGTGGCTCGTGGGCCCGGGCGTTGCCGTTGTTCGAGGCCCGCCGACGCGAGAACACCGAGGCGATCGCGGAGATGGCGCTGGCCAACTTCGTCGAGATGCGGGACAAGGTGGCGTCGCCGGTCTTCCGGTTGACCAAGCGGATCGAGCACGGGCTGGAACGCCTGCTGCCCGGTACGTACGTCTCCCGCTACGAGCTCGTCTCCTTCTCGACCACGCCGTACGCCGAGGTCCAGCAGCGGGTCCGCCGGCAGCACCAACTGCTCGGTGCGGGGCTTGTCGGTGCTGCCGGGGTGTTGATGACTCTGGCCCGGGTGCGGAGGCGGCGATGAGTCTCTGGACACCTTCGCTGCTGACCGGGCAGCCGGAGTCGGTCGGGTTGTTGCGGCACTTCGTCGACGGCTCGTTCGTGGAGAGTGCTTCGAGGTTCGCGAAGGTCAGCCCGGTGACGGGTGAGCAGATCTTCGATGTGTGCGAGGCCGACTCTTCTACGGTGGATGCGGCGGTTGCGGCCGCTCGGGCCGCGTTGAAGGGTCCTTGGGGACGTATGGGCGAGCAGGAACGAGCGGTCGTATTGCGGCGGGTCGCGGACGAGTTGGAGCGGCGGTTCGACGATCTGGTCGCGGCCGAGGTGGGGGACACCGGGAAGTCGATCAGCCAGGCGCGGACGTTGGACATCCCGCGAGGTGCGGCCAACTTCCGGGCGTTCGCCGACTTCGCGACCACGGCGGCGACCGAGTCGTACACGACGGTCCTGGCGGACGGGCGGCGGGCGCTGAACTACGCCGTACGCAAGCCGGTTGGTGTGGTGGCGATCGTCGTACCGTGGAATCTGCCGTTGCTGCTGCTGACCTGGAAGGTCGCGCCGGCGCTTGCCTGCGGCAACGCTGTGGTGGTCAAGCCGTCCGAGGAGACGCCGGCGTCGGCGACTGTGCTGGCTGAGGTGATGGCGGCAGCCGGCGTACCGCCCGGTGTCTTCAATCTCGTGCACGGCTTCGGACCATCGTCGGCGGGGGAGTACCTGACCCGGCATCCGGGCGTCGACGCGATTACGTTCACGGGCGAGTCCGCGACCGGTACAGCGATCGCCAAGGTCGCGGCGGATCGGGTCAAGGCGGTCTCGTTCGAGCTCGGTGGGAAGAACGCCGGGTTGGTGTTCGCCGACTGCGATCTCGATGCTGCGGTCGAGGGCTCGGTGCGTTCCGTCTTCACCAACGGCGGGCAGGTCTGCCTGTGCACCGAGCGCCTGTACGTCGAACGCCCGATCTTCGCCGAGTTCGTCGAGCGCCTGGCCGCGCGGGCCGATGAGTTGCGGTTCGGCTGGCCTGCGGACGAGGCGACGATGAACATGCCGCTGATCTCGAAACAGCACCGTGACAAGGTGCTTTCGTACTACGACCTCGCCCGGGCCGAAGGTGGTGAGGTGCTGGCGGGTGGCGGCGTACCGACCTTCGGGGATGCTCGCGATGGTGGTTGCTATGTACAACCGACCGTGGTGACGGGGCTCGGGGCTCAGGCGCGGACGAATGTCGAGGAGATCTTCGGGCCGATCTGCCACATTGCTCCCTTCGACACCGAGGAGGAGGCGTACGCGTTGGCGAACGACAGCGATTACGGTCTCGCGGCAACGGTCTGGACCCGGGACGTCGGCCGGGCTCATCGCGCCGGTCCGGCGCTCGATGTCGGGATTGTGTGGGTCAACACGTGGTTCCTCCGCGATCTGCGGACACCCTTCGGTGGGATGAAGTTGTCGGGTGTCGGCCGCGAGGGCGGTCGGCATTCGCTGGACTTCTACTCCGAGCCGACCAACGTCTGCGTGGAGCTGTCGTGACCGTCGTACCGGGGAAGGCCGTGCCGCGGGGGCGGTTTCCGCATGTGCAGGTTGCCGGCGGGTTCGCGTTTGTGTCCGGGACCTCGAGTCGGCGGCCGGACAACACGATCGCCGGGGCTTCGGTGGACTCGATGGGGACGGTGTCGCTGGACATCCGGGAGCAGACCCGGGCGGTGCTGGAGAACATCGCGGACGTCCTGGCGGCGGTCGGCGCCGGGTTGCAGGATCTCGTGAGTGTGACGACGTACCTCGTGTCGATGAACGACTTCGGCGGGTACAACGAGGTGTACGGGGAATTCTTCGACGAGTCCGGGCCGGCGCGGACTACTGTCGCTGTTCATCAGTTGCCGCATCCACAGTTGCTGATCGAGATATCCGCTGTCGCGGCGATCCCGCGATCTTCGGAGAAGGAGTAGCCATGGCCAACCTGGAGTCGACGAACTTTCCGGAGTGGATCGAGGAGAACAAGCACCTGCTGAAGCCGCCGGTCGGTAACAAGCAGATGTTCCCGACCGGGGACGACTTCATCACGATGGTCGTCGGCGGGCCGAACCAGCGCACCGACTTCCACGTCGACCCGTACGAGGAGTTCTTCTACCAGATCAGCGGTGAGCTCCGGGTGAACGTCGTCACCGAGGACGGGCCGGCGACGGTGGAGGTGAACGCGGGCGAGATGTGGGTGCTGCCGCGGAACATGCCGCACTCGCCGCAGCGCGGTCCGGATTCGATCGGCCTGGTGATCGAGCGAGTCCGCGAGCCCGGCACGCTGGAGAAGTTCCGCTGGTACTGCGAGAACTGCAACGGGATCGTCCACGAGGTCGAGCTGCAGGTGACCGACATCGTCGCCGACCTCCCGCCGGTCTTCAACGCCTTCTACTCCAGCGAGGAAGCCCGCACCTGCCCCAAGTGCGGCACGGTCCACCCAGGTAAAGGCTGATGGCGGTTGATGTCCACACGCATCTCGTCCCGAAGGGATGGCCGGATCTCTCCGTAGCCTGCGGTGGGGACGGTTGGCCGTGGTTGCGGATCGACTCCGAGCGGGCCGCGATGATCATGGTCGGGGAGACCGAGTTCCGGCCGATCGGACCACAGGCTTGGGATCCGGCGGTCCGGCGGGTGGATATGGATGCCGATGGCATCGAGGTACAGGTGGTCTCGCCGACGCCGGTGTTCTTCGGCTACGACCGGCCCGCCGACCAGGCGGTCAAGCTGGCCAGGATCTTCAACGACCTGACACTGGAGACGCTGGCCGGGGACGACCGGTTCGTGCCGTTCTGCCAGGTGCCGTTGCAGGATCCGGACGCCGCCTGCGCCGAGCTGGACCGGTGCCGGGAGGCGGGGCACGCCGGCGTCGAGATCGGCAACCATGTCGGTGACAAGGATCTCGACGATGCCGGAATCGTTGCCTTTCTCAACCATTGTGCCGAGACCGGGATGCCGGTGCTGGTGCATCCGTGGGACATGCCGGGTGGTCCACGGCTGGATCGGTGGATGGCTCGCTGGCTGACCGGGATGCCGGCCGAGACCCATTTGTCCATCATTGCGATGATTCTCGGCGGAGCCTTCGACGCGCTCCCGCCGTACCTGCGGATCTGTTTCGCCCATGGTGGCGGGAGTTTCGCGTTCTGGCTGGGACGGCTGGAGAACGCCTGGCACCGGCGCGGGGACATCGTGCGCGGTTGCTCGGAGCATCCTCCGTCGCACTATCTCGACCGGTTCTTCGTCGACACGGTGGTGTTCGAATCAGCGCCATTACGGCTACTTGTCGATACCGTGGGGGAAGACCGCGTTCTGGTCGGCAGTGATTATCCCTATCCGTTGGGCGAACGGCCGGTCGGGGAGGTGGTACGGAAGGCCGGATTCCTGACCGCGGACCAGCAGCAGAAGCTGTTGTCCGGGAATGCCCTGCACTTTCTTGGAATCAACGCGGTCTCGGGAGGTCTGGATGAGTGAAGACCGATCGGTTCTTACCCGTGCGGCCCGCGAGCCGGACGAGGAGTTGCGGTACGGCGACCATCCGGACCAGGTGATCGACTACTGGCACGCGAAGGACTACCGGTCGCTGATCGTGTTCGTGCACGGCGGTTTCTGGCGGCCCGAGTACGACCGGGTCCATGCCCGCCCGCTCGGCGAGGCGCTCTCCGCCCTCGGCTGGCCGGTCCTGTCGCTGGAGTACCGCCGCGAGCCCGGCAATCCCGATGCCTCGACGTCAGACGTTCGTACGGCGCTCGACGCCTTGCCGGACCTGGTCGACGTCCACGCCGGCTACGTCCTGATCGGCCACTCCGCCGGCGGCCAGCTCGTCCTCTGGGCGGCCTCGACCCTCAACCCGGTCCGCTGCCGTGCTGTCATCGCTCTCGCGCCCGTTGCGGACCTGCTCCAGGCAGATCAGCAGGGCCTCGACAAGGGCGCCGTACAGGCCTTCATCGGCGGCGGCGTCCGCAACGACCTGGACCCCGTGCACCTACCGCCGTCCATCGCCCCGGTCAGCCTGATCCACGGCCTCAACGACACCGTCGTCCCGATCGGCATCACCGAGTCCTACTTCACCGCCCACCCCACCGCCCACTTCACCCGGGTCCCCCACTGCGGCCACTACCAACTGATAGACCCCCTCAGCGACGCCTGGCACGAAGTAACCACAGAACTGACCCGCCGCATCGGCTGACCCCGCAAACACTCGTTTCAAGCGGTGGCCCGTTTCCTTGCTAGGTTCGGGGGGACTAGTCCACTATCTCGGGAGCTGAGGCATGCGAAGAATCCTGGCTGTTGGCACACTCGGTCTGGCCGCGGCGGTCGTGCCGGTGACCGTCGCGCAGGCGACGACGGACTCCGCGGTGTACCGCGGGTCCTACACCGTCGGGGCAGACTGCCACGGAGCCGGACAGGGAATCGTCAACTCCAGTCCGAAGGCTTGGGGCTACGAATGCCGCCCCAACCCCCTCGGCGGCTTCGACCTCTACATCATCTACTGACCCAGATCCATACCCGCGAACGCGTCACAGGCCTTCCCGTGGCGCGTTCGCCAGTTTCCAGGCCTACGCGAGACGCTTGGCGGCGGTTAGGAGGCCTTGGGAGGTGGGGAGGAGGGCTGAGACCAGGTCGTCGTCGTCCCGGACGGCTCGGATGAGGTCTCGGAGGGCGGTGGTGTCGGGGTCGCGGTGGGCGGGGTCGGCCACGCGGCCGCCGGCGAGGATGCCGGCGAAGGCGACGATGCCGCCGGGGCGCAGCAGGCGCAGGGCCTCGTGCAGGTACGCCGTGTTCTCGCGCCGGTCCGCGTCGCAGAAGACCAGGTCGTAGTGGCCGTCGGTCAGCCGGGTGACGACGTCCAGGCCGGAGCCGGCGATCAGGCGGAAGCGGTTCGACGGGACGCCCGCGTCGAGGAACGTCTTGCGGGCCAGCCGTTGGTTCTCGGCGTCGATGTCGACCGTGGTGAGGGTGCCGTCGGTCCGCATGCCGCGCAGCAGGGCCAGCCCGGAGACGCCGGTGCCGGTGCCGATCTCGACCACGGCTTTGGCGCTCACGCCGGCGGCGAGCATGCTCAGCGCGGCGGCCGAGCCGGGTCCGATCGGAGCGATCCCGCTCTCCTCGGCGCTCGCCCGCGCACCGGTGACGACTTCGTCCTCACCGGTGTAGTCCTCGGCGTACGCCCAGGATGTCGGGTCGATGCCGGTGGCGATGATGCCCTCCCCATGATCTGGCAGGTGTTGCGCGGCTGCGGTCCTCATGCTGAACCGAAGCCTAGCGCGAGGAGGTCCGCATTCCGTGCCTCACGCGCGGAGACTGCGCACTCTTGCTCATTACACACGGCCTTGAATCAGATATGATCGTCCTCAGCAGGCAAGACCGGACCCGGTGAGGGAGGTGCGGGGTGGGATCAGGCGCGGATGACGTCGATACCGGCTTCTTTGAAGACGGTCAGCTGGGACTCGTCGGCCTGGGCGTCGGTGACGAGGGTGTCGATCTCGCTCAGCTCGCAGATCCGGGCGAACGCACGCTGCCCGAGCTTGGAGGAGTCGGCCACCACGACCACCTTCGCGGCCCGGCTGACGATCAGCTGGTTGATGTTCGCCTCGCCCTCGTGATGGGCAGTGGCGCCGGTGTCGTCGATCCCGTCCACGCCGATGAAGGCGATGTCCAGGGACAGGTCGGCCAGGATCCGGTGCGACAGCGGCCCGATCATCTCGTAGGACTGCGGCCGGGCCACACCGCCGGTCAGCACCATCTTCACGTGCGGCCGGACGATCAGCTCGTTGGCGATGTTCAGTGCGTTGGTCACGAGGGTGAACGCCGGCTCGCCGTGCTCGGCGGACAGCTCCGGCCGGGTCGCCAGTGTGCGCGCCACCTCGGAGATCGTCGTGCCGCCGTTCATGCCGATCACCATGCCGCGGCGGACCAGCGTGGCCGCGGCTTGCGCGATCCGCTGCTTCTCGGAGGCGAAACGCGCAGTCTTGTAGCGCAGCGGCAGGTCGTACGACACGGCGTTGGCGACGGCGCCGCCACGGGTCCGGGTGAGGAGTTGCTGCTTGCCGAGGTGGTCCAGGTCGCGCCTGATGGTCGCCGCGGACACGTGCAACTGCTCGGCGAGCTCGTCGACGTCGATGGCGCCCTTTTCGGCGAGCGACTCGAGCAAGGTGTTCAGGCGTTCATAACGCTTCACCCGGGGCTCCTCCTTCACACAATCGGTCAGCCGGGTGGCGGCTGGTTGGCACCATTCGATCACGTTCGAGCAGTTTCGACCATGACAAGCGCGGAGACGACATGACCCAGACACCATTCGTGAGCACTGAGATCGCCACCCAACCCGACCTCTGGCGACAGGTCTCGGACGGTTTCGCGCAGTACGGCGGTGCATTGCCGAAGCCCGGTCAGCGCGTCGCCGCGGTCGGCTGCGGTACGTCGTGGTTCATGGCGATGGCGTACGCCGCCCTCCGCGAGGACCTCGGCCAGGGCGAGACCGACGCGTTCGCCGGATCGGAGTTCCCGGCCGGCCGGACGTACGACGCGATCGTCGTGATCAGCCGCTCCGGGACGACCACCGAGGTGCTCGACCTGATCCGGGCGACCGACCTGCCGACCATCGCGATCACGGCGACCCCGGGATCGCCGATCGTCGACCTGGCCGATCAGACCATCATGCTCGACTTCGCCGACGAGCAGTCCGTTGTGCAGACCCGGTTCGCGACCACCACGCTGGGTCTGCTGCGCGCATCCCTCGGGCAGGACCTCACCCAGGCCGCCGCGGACGCTCAGACCGCGCTGACCATCGACGTCGACGAGTTGGCGAAGCTCGAGCAGGTCACGTACCTCGGCACCCGCTGGACCGTCGGCCTGGCGCACGAGGCCGGGCTGAAGCAGCGTGAGGCGGCGTCGGCGTGGACCGAGGCCTACCCGGCGATGGACTACCGGCACGGCCCGATCGCGATCGCGCAGCCCGGCCGTGGCGTGTGGATCTTCGGCGAGGCGCCCGCGGGTCTGCTCGACGACGTGACCGCCACCGGCGCGACCGTCGTACACCACGCGGACCTGGACCCGATGGCCTCGCTGGTCGTGGCGCAACGCGTCGCCGTCGCCAAGTCCCTGGCCCTCGGCCTGGACCCGGATCAGCCCCGCAGCCTCTCCCGCTCGGTCATCCTCGACTGACGACCGCCCGCGACCACGCCAAGGCCCGCAGCCGCGAGTAGACCGAGAGCCACGACCAGCAGGGCCTTGTGCGTGCCGACCACTGGTACGAGCAAGCCGCCGGCAGCCTGGCCAAGGGCGGACGCACCGACCCGAAGGCTGGCGGCTGTGGTGCTGACGCGGCCCTGGAGCGACTGCGGGCTGTACTGCTGGCGAGCAGCGAACATCGCCGGGAGCATCGGTCCCTCCAGCAGGCCGCTCACACCAGCCATGAGCACGAGTACGGCGAACGTGGTGGCGAGCGGCCAAACGGCCAGTGCGAGACCGTACGCCGCGACCGCCACCACGACGACGTGCTCCGGCCGCCACCGGGTCTGCAGGCCTCCGAGCAGCAGAGCGGTCGTGATGCTGCCGACCTCGAGCGCAGTCCACAGATAGCCCGCCGCCGACCTGGGCATGCCGAGTGAATCCATGTGCAGCGGCAGGGTGATCAGCAGGATGCCGGTGACGCCCATGAGGGCCGTGCTGGTCACCGTGGAGGCGCGCAGCCGCGGTGTGCGAACGAGGTGGGCGAGTCCGCCGATGACCGAGGCCAGGAACGGTTCGCCGTCGGACCCAGCCGGTGGGAGAGCCGGTAGCCGGGTGATCGCGCAGATGCTCAGTGCCGCGGCCACCGCGATCACCACGACCGCGACGTCCACCGACACGGTCGCTGCGATCGTGGCAGCAGTCGCGGGACCTGCGATGGTGGCTGCGCCGAAGCTGGCCGCCTCGAACGAGTTGGCGCGGGCCAACCCGTCGCGAGGGACGAGGCTTGGCAGCATGCTGGTAAAGCCGCCGCTCACCATCGGCAGCGTCGCGCCGGCGACCGCTGCAAGCGTGGGAGTGATCCAGTCGGCGCTGTGCCCGACCACTGCCAGCAGGCTGAGCATGACTGCGCCCAGCACGGCCTGGTTGAGCGCGAGCGCACTCCGGCGGTACGGCGTCCTGTCCAGCCACGCTCCGAGCAGTGGGCCGGTCGCCATCGCCGGCAACGCGTACGCGGCGCCGGTGGCCCCAGCCAGCGCCGGACTGTCCGTTCGATCGAGCACCAGCAACACCAGCGTGAACGCGACCATCTCGTCGGCAAGCCGCGCCAGCGTGGCCGCGAGGTAGTAGCTCAACACTCCGTGCCTCCTGTAACGCGACAAGGTAAGTAACGCGTTACGCTATCAAATACGTTACGAAGGAGGAACGTGGATATTCAGACGCCGGACCGCTTGGTGCGGCTTGCGGTCGACCTGGTGAACACGCACAGCCGGACTCCGGAGCAGCTGACGACGCCGGCCGACGTTCGTGAGTTCTTGCTCGAGCACGGTGAAGCTGACCCGATCGAGCTGGACGAGGGCGATCTGGTCGCCGTTCGCGAGGTGCGGGAGCGGATTCGCCCAGTCTTCCACGCCGACCCGGCCGCCGCGGCCCGGACGCTCAACGAGCTGCTGGCGGAGTACGCCGTACGCCCGTATTTGTCGGATCATGACGGGTCGCCGTGGCATCTGCATGTGGCCAAGCCGGAGGCGACGTGGGCCGAGTGGCTGGCGGCAACGACGGCGCTCGGATTGTCGAGTTTTGCGGCCGGCCACGGGTTTGGTGCGGTCGGGGTGTGTGCGGCGGTGGACTGCGAGCGCGTGTATGTGAACCCGGCCGAGCGGCGGCCGCGGCGGTTCTGCTCGCCGACGTGTTCGAGCCGGACCCGGGTCGCCTCCTACCGAGCTCGTCGGGCTGAGGGCTAGTATTTGCGAAAGCGCTTGCGCTACTCTGCGGAACGGTCGGTGCGCCGACCGACATCCCCGCTGAGGAGTTCCGATGAGCAGAACCGCAATCCGTTCCATTGCAGTGGTTTCAGCGTCCCTCGCACTGGTGGCCGGGCTGGCGGCCTGCTCGAGTGCGCCCTCCGCGGCCGGAGATTCCGGTGCGAGTGGGCAGGTGACGCTCACGGTGGGTGACCGGCCCACGAGTTCCGATCCGGCCAACCGGGCGTCGTTCGACCAGAGGGTTGCCGACTTCCAGAAGGCCAACCCGGACATCAAGCTCAACCCGGTCGAGACGCTCTGGGACCCGACCACTTTCCAGGCCCAGGCGGCCGGTGGTCAGTTGCCCGACGTACTGAATGTGCCGTTCACCGAGCCGCAGGGCATGATCGCGCGCAAGCAGGTCGCGGACCTGACCAAGGCGCTCAAGGACGACGGGCTGCTGGCCGAGCTGAACCCGACCGTGCTGAAGATCGGGCAGGACCAGTCCGGCAACGTGTTCGCCGTACCGACGGCCGCGTACTCGGTCGGACTCGTGTACAACCGCGACCTGTTCACCAAGGCCGGGCTGGATCCGGACAAGCCGCCGGCGACCTGGGACGAGGTCCGCGCGGACGCGAAGAAGATCGCCGCCGCGACCGGCCAGGCCGGCTACGCGCAGCTGACCACGAACAACACCGGCGGCTGGATGTTCACCACCCAGTCCTACGCGTTCGGAGGCTCGGTCGAGAACGAGGACGGCAGCAAGGCGACGTTCGACGACGCGCCGTCGCGGGCCGCGCTGCAGGCTTTGCACGACATGAAGTGGGTCGACAAGTCGATGGGCAAGGCGGTGCTCTATGACATCGACGGCATCTCCAAGGCGTTCGCGGCCGGCAAGGTCGGCATGTACATGGCCGCTCCGGACTCGTACCGCACCCTGGTCCAGACCAACGGTCTGAAGGCCTCGGCGTTCGGCATCGGCCCGATGCCCCAGCAGGGCGGCGATCACGGCACGCTCAGCGGCGGCAGCGTGCAGATCGTCAGTCCGAGTACGACGGACGCCGAGCGGGCGGCCGCGATCAAGTGGATCAAGTTCAACTACCTGAACAAGTTCGTGAACCAGGACGCCGCGGTGACGAGTGCCAAGAACGGTGTGGCGGCGAAGCTTCCGGTCGGTGTCCCGGGGCTGCCGGTGGTCGCGGCCGATCAGTGGGAGAAGTACAACTCCTGGATCAAGCCGTACGTGAACGTGCCGCTGGAGAACTTCGCGCCGTACACGAAGGTGGCGGCCGACCAGAAGATCATCCCGGAGCCGCCGGTGAAGGCCCAGGAGGTGTACGCGGCGCTCGACCCGGTGGTGCAGACCGTGCTCGGCAACGAGAAGGCCGACATCCCCGCGCTGCTGACCAAGGCGGCCGGCACGGTGAACGCGAAGCTCGGGCGTTGAGTTGATCCGGCGCCTGCGCAACGGCGTACCGGCAGTGGTGTTCGCACTGCCGGTACTCCTGGTCTTCGCGGTCTTCTCCTGGGGGCCGATCGTTCGCGGGCTGGTGATGAGCCTGCAGCAGACCAACCTGATCGACCCGGTCCGTTGGGTCGGCCTGGACAACTTCAAGTACGTCCTGACCGACCCCGGTGTCGGTCAGGCAACGATGAACACGGTCTGGTTCACCCTGCTGGCGCTGCTGTTCGGCTTCCCGTTGCCGATCGTGCTGGCGATGTTCCTGTCCGAACTGCGCGGCCGGTCCTGGGCGTACACGACGCTGGCGTACCTGCCGGTGATCACGCCGCCGGTGGTTGCGATCCTGCTCTGGCGGTTCTTCTACGACCCGTCCTCGAGCGGGATGTTCAACACCATCCTGGGGTTCTTCGGGCTCGGACCGTTTCCCTGGCTGGACAGTCCGTCGTCGGCGATGCCGTCGATCGTGCTGGAAGCGACATGGGCCGGAGCCGGCAACGCAGTGATCATCTACCTGGCCGCACTGACCTCCGTCCGGGCCGATCTGTACGAGGCCGCCGAGCTGGATGGCGCCGGGGTGTTCCGACGGGTGTGGCACGTGATGCTGCCGCATCTGCGCGGCGTACTGCTGTTGATGCTGCTCCTGCAGGTGATCGGCACCATCCAGCTCTTCACCGAGCCGCTGCTGTTCACCGGGGGCGGGCCGCAGAACTCGACCACCACGATCCTGCTGCTGATCTACAACTACGCCTTCGTCAACGGCGACTACGGTGCTGCGACCGCGTTGAGTGTGCTCCTGGCGATCGCGCTCGCCGTACTGTCGGCCGTCTTCCAGTTGGCGACGCGTGGCTGGAGTTCTGAGTGAGCGACGAGCGCGGGGCGCTGTCGGACGCGGACCGCAGGCAGAATCGGATCCGCGTGCCGTTCGTCATCGGACAGGTCCTGGTGTTCGTGGGACTGCTGGTGGCAGGTCTCGGGCCGTTCCTGTGGTTGCTCAAGGCAGCGATCTCGCCGACGCAGGACAGCATCCGGCATCCACTCGCGTTCTTCCCGTCCGGCCAGGTGCAGTGGCAGAACCTCGGTACCGCCTGGCAGCAGGGCCACATCGGCTACTACCTCGGCAACACCGGCATCATTGCGGCCGGTACGGCGCTGGCGGCACTGATCGTCTGTACGACGGCCGGTTACACGCTGAGCGTGCTCCGGCCTCGTTGGGGACCGGTGTTGTCGGCGGCGATCCTGATCACGCTGTTCGTCCCGCACATCGTTTCGCTCGTACCGCTGTACCTGACCGTGCTGAAGCTGCCGGTGGTGCACAGCAACCTGACCAACACGTTCTGGGCGGTCTGGCTGCCGCCCGCGGCCAGTGCGTTCAACGTGCTGATCGTGAAGCGCTTCTTCGACGGCATCCCGCGCGAGTACTTCGAGGCGGCCCGGATCGACGGGGCCGGGTCGCTGCGGGTGTTCACCTCGCTCGTACTCCCGCTGTCGCGCCCGATTCTCGGTGTGGTCGTGCTGCTGAGCATCATCTCTTCCTGGAAGGACTATCTGTGGCCCCTGCTGGTGCTGACGAATCCGGATCTGCAACCGGTCTCGGTGGCGTTGCCCAAGATCGCCAAGGTGACGGAGCTCAACATCCAGTTGGCGGGGCTGTTCCTGGCCCTGCTGATCCCGGTGGCGCTGTTCCTGGTCTTCCAGCGGGCGTTCCTGCGCGGCGTCGGACTGTCCGGGGGGATCAAGGCGTGAAGCGTGTGCTGGTCACCGGAGCGGACGGATCGATCGGACGGGCCGCAGCCATCGGTCTGTACGCGGACGGGTACGACGTGACCGGCCTGTCGCTGCGCTACGACCACGTCAGTACGGCGGACCGCCCCCTGGTCGGCGACGCGCGCTCACCGGACGACGTGGCCGCCGCACTCGACGGTGTGGACGCCGTACTGCATCTGGCCGCGATCCCACATCCCAGTCTGGGTACGCCGGAGGAGGTGTTCGAGAACAACGTGGCTGCGACGTTCAACGTGCTCTCGCAGGCCGGGCAGCGGGGGATCGACCGGGTGGTGATCGCGAGCAGTATCAACGCGTTCGGCGTACCGATGAACGTGAATCCGGTAGTGCCGGCGTACTACCCGCTGGACGAGGACGTGCGGGCGGACATCTCCGATGCGTACTCGTTGTCGAAGAGTGTGGACGAGCAGAGCGCCCGGATGGCCTGGCGGCGTTGGGGGACCAATGTGATCGCGCTGCGCTTTCCGCTGGTGAAGTCCCGCAAGGACCTGCTGCGGTTCGCGGCCAAGGCTGAGAGCGACCCGTCCATCATGGCGCGCGAGGGCTGGGCCTATCTCGACCTGCGCGACGGTGTGGCGGCGATCATCGCCGCACTCGAGTCATCGGTGACCGGAGCACACGTGGTCGGGCTGGCGGCCGATGACGTCCTGATCGACCGCCCGACCGATGAACTGCTCCGCGAGTACGCCCCGACAGTGCCGGTACGACGTCCTGTCGCCGGGCGGGACGCGTTGGTCGACACCTCCCGGGCGCGCGACCTGTTGGGGTTCAGTCCGCGCTACTCGATCCACAACGATGATCACACCGTTTCGGCGATCACCAGCTGAGGGGCGACGTACTGGGTGCCGGGCTCGGGGTCTGGTTCGAGCAGTTGGGCCGCGACCCGGCGGCCGATCTCCTCGAGTCCGACCTCGATCGTGGTCAGGTGCCGGGTCACGCGCTGGTCGTGCATCAGCTGTTCCCAGTTGTCCACGCCGATCATCGCCACATCCTCGGGCACCCGGCGACCGCTGGCCCGGACGACTCGCTCGGCACCCCGGGCGATGGCGTCGCTGCCGCAGAAGATGCCGTCGATGTCGGGCACCTCGGCCAGCACCTCACGCGCCGCGTCCTCGCCCCAGTCCTCACGCCACCGGCCGAACCGCACCGGCGTCGCCCAGTCCAGCCCGGCATCAGCGAGCGCCTGAGTGGCACTCGCCGCGCGGCGCTGGGCGGCGTGGTCGTGCGGCTCCGCAGTGATGTGGGCGAGGCGGCGGCGGCCCTTGGACAGCAGGTGATTCGCCGCCAGCTTGCCGATCGCGGTGTCGTCGGAGGTGATCGTGACGTCGTTCGGATCCTCGGTGGAGGTGAACGCGTAGATCACCGGGACGTCGAACCGGCTGGTCAGCGACGGGGTCGGGTACGACGTGCCGGTGCCGATCACGATCAGTCCGTCGATCCGGCGGGCCCGCAACTGCAGGACGCTCTCGGTGATGTCCTGGTCGCCCAGGCGGGCGTCGTACAGCAGGATGGCCTGTTCCTTGGCGCCGAGCTCGGTGGCGACAGTGGCCAGCACGATCCGGGTGAACGGGTTCGACGCGCGGTGCGTGAGGACGCCGATCGTCTGGCTCCGGCCCCGGGCGAACGACCGGGCCAGCGCGTTGTGCCGGAAGCCGAGTCGTACGGCGGTGTCCCGGACGTGGTCCCGGGTGGCCTGCGAGATCCGGTCGGTGCCGTTGAGCGCCTTGGAAGCCGTCGACAGCGACACCCCCGCGGCAGTAGCCACATCGGACAGGGTGATCAGCTGGTCGGCCATCTGCTCATCGTAGTCAGCTACGAGCCGTTGACAGTGGGCTCGGCGGGTATCAGGGTGTGATGTGCGAAACCGCTTTCGCAACCTGCGATCTGGGAGGAGCACTCCATGGTCCGCCGCCGCTCTGGCGCAGTCAGTCTTCTCACGGCCGGCTTGCTGCTGGCCGCCGTACTTCAGTCACCCGCCCACGCAGCCTCCACCGCCGCGCCGACTCTGACTATCGCGCCGACGACTGTCGGCAACACGTTCATCGCCGGTGCGGCGGTGCAGCTCGGCTTCAGCACCAACGCCGCCACGGTCGGCTGGACCGTGCGCGACGCGAGCGGGACCGAGGTCGCCAAGGGCTCGGCGACCGCAGCCTCGCTCATCGGCCGGCTTCCGCTCTCGATCACCTCACCGGGCTGGTACCAGGTCGACCTCACCGCGACCGGCTCCGACGGCTGGGTGACCAACGGTGGCACGGACTTCGCCGTACTCAGCCAGCACGACTTCTCCACGTCGACGGACACCCGGATCGGTGTCGCCACCGGACTGGGCTTCGCCAGCGGCGCCAACCCCGGCCTGGCCTCGGTGCCGCTGCTGGCGAAGGGTGGCATCTCCACCGCCCGCGATGAGGCCTTCTGGGCCAACGCGGAGACCACTCCGGGTGTGATCCAGTTCCCGCAGCGGGTGAAGGACTACAAGGCCGCACTGGACGCGAACCACGTCGATTTCCTCAACATCCTCGACTACGGCAACCCGATCTACTACCCGGACGAGGCGCCGTCCACGGACGCCCAGCGGCAGGCCTTCACCCGGTACGCCGTCGCCGCGGTCGACGAGTTCGGTACGGCGCACACGACGTACGAGCTGTGGAACGAATGGAACTGGCGCGACAAGGACGGCCCTGCTGGTGCCACGGCCGACAACTACGTCGCACTGCTGAAGACGGTCGCTCCGGCGATCCGGGCGAAGCACCCGGACGTCAAGCTGACCGGTCCGTCGCTTGCGGTCATCTCGGACTGGCAGGCCTGGTTCACCCGGTTCGCCGACCTCGGTGGTCTGGACTACGTCGACGCGGTCACCATCCACCCGTACGTGCAGCCGAGTGACCCGGAAGCGTCCGTCACCTACGTCAACACGATCCGCAGCATCATGGCCGCGCACGGCTCGACCAAGCCGATCTACATCTCCGAACAGGGTTGGGCGACCGGTACCAGCGCGACGGCAGTCAGCGAGCCGGTGCAGGCCCGCGACCTGATCCGTGGCGAACTGCTGGCCTTCGGCAACAATGTGGCCCGGTACAGCGGCTACAACTTCATGGACTCGGGCACTGACCCCACGAACGTCGAGCACCGCTTCGGCCTGGTCCGCAACACCCAGGACCCCCGGGGCGCGCTGGTGCCGAAGCCGTCGTACGTCGCAACCGCCGTCCTGGCCCGGCAGATCGACCAGCTCCCGCTGATCGGTCAGACCCGATTCGGCACCAACGGGTACGACGTCGCCTTCAACGCCGGCGGTGGACAGAGCGTGCACGCGGTCTGGTCCACTACACCCGGACTGGTCAACGCGGGCGCAACGCCTGGCTCAACCGTCCGGGTGACGAACATGTACGGCGCGGTGACCAACCTGACCGCGGATTCGGGCGGCCATATCTGGGTGACCACCGGACCGGAGCCGGTGTACCTGAAGGGCGCTATCAGCGGAGTCGCCGCGTCGACCCGCTTCGCGTTGTCGGTCCAGCCGGAGATCGCCGGCGACCCGGTGAGCGGCAGCCTGACCTTCACCAACCCCGACACGACCGCGCATGCGTTCACCGTCCAGGCGGGCACCGGCCAGGCCAGTGGCAACGTCCCTGCCGGCGGCACAGCGTCCGTACCCGTCAACTACGCGGCACAGAACTCGACCGGCCCGCGTACGTACTCCGCCAAGGTCACCGTGGACGGCGTCCCGTCCGCACTCCTGACAGCCAGCGGTACGGCGACCGCACCGCTGACAGTCACCGGATCACACGTGCTGAGTACTAGTGGACAAGACCTGCTCCGGCTGCGGGTCACCAACGCATCAGCCCACTCGTACACGGTCGCCGGGCTCGACTGGGCCTCCGGACCTGGATCCGGAACGCTGCTCGCCGGCACCACGATCACAGCGCACGGTACGGCGTCGGCCGACGTACCTCTCACCGTCACAGCCGCCTCTGACTGGGCCGCCAGCCTGCGCATCTCTGGCGTCGGCTTCTTCAAGGCATCCGGCAAGCTGGCACCGGTCGGTACGCCGACAATCGCCACGCAGCACACCCTGACACTCGACGGGGTGATCGACCCGGAGCTCAGCCAGGTCACGCCGATCTCCTTGGCAGGCACCGGAACACCACCGGTGACCGGCTGGGGCGGGCCGAACGACCTGTCCGGATCACTCTGGCTGACCCAGGACAGCCAGAACCTGTACCTGTCCGCCAAGGTCACCGACGACGTGTTCTCGCAGCCCAACCGCGACGGCAACATCTGGGGCGGTGACGGACTGCAGATCGGTATGACGTCCGGTGCGCCGGGGGAGGCCACCAGGACGCAGGAGATCGGTGCTGCACTGACTGATGCGGGCACTGTGGACACGTGGCGATGGGCTCCGGTCGAGCTGGCCGGAAAGCCGCCGGGCGTGCAGGCCAAGGTGGTCCGCGACAACACTGCCCACACCACGACGTACGAGGTGGCGCTGCCCTGGAGCACGCTCGAGTTCGCGCCGGGTGATCGGCTGCTGTCGGCGACCGTGGTGGTCAACGAGAACGACGGCACCGGGCGGCGCGGCTGGCTGACCTGGGGCAAGGGCGTCGCGGAGACGAAGAACACCGCCCTCTTCAACGCGATCCGCCTGGGCTGAGTACGTCGATCCGGATCTCCCGCCTAGGATCGAGGCGGGAGATCCGGATCGAGGGAGCGCGAGTGAGTCACACCGTGGTGGCCGAACTGGTGGCCAATGTGCTGAAGGTCACCGCACGGGCCGGTGACACGGTGGGACCGGATGACACCCTGGTCATCCTGGAGTCGATGAAGATGGAGATCCCGGTGCTGGCCGAGGTGGCCGGAACCATCGTCGAACTCAAGGTCGTCGAGGGCGAAGTGGTCCGCGACGGTGACCCGATCGCGATCATTGAAGAGAAGTGATTAAACCGAAATGGCCACCAACGCGTCTTGCTTGGTGAGGGGCCTGGTGGGGAACTTCCCACCGGGGCGCCGCGTTGAGCCGTCGTACGAAGAACTCAGGGTCCGACCCGGGTTCTCCCGACGTGCGCAGAGGACGGTGACCGCGGCACCATGGCCTTCACGCTTATTGCCGAGAGGACCCAGGGAGGCGTCGCGGTGAAGCCCGCCGACACCAGGACGGTGCCCGCGCCCCAGGTGGCGCCCGAGGTGCTGCCCTCGTGGGACGAGATCGTCCGCACCCACTCCGCCCGGGTCTACCGGCTCGCGTACCGGCTGACCGGCAACAAGCACGACGCCGAGGACCTGACCCAGGAAGTGTTCGTCCGGGTCTTCCGCTCGCTGTCGTCGTACACGCCGGGCACCTTCGAGGGCTGGCTGTACCGGATCACCACGAACTTGTTCCTGGACGGCGCCCGCCGCAAGCAGCGGATCCGTTTCGACGGCCTGCCGGACGACGCGCACGACCGGCTCCCGGCCAAGGGCGTGGGCCCGGCCGAGAAGCTGGACTCCGACCTGTTCGACCACGACGTGCAGGACGCGCTCGACGCGCTGCCCGAGGACTTCCGCGCCGCCGTGGTGCTCTGCGACATCGAGGGCATGACGTACGACGAGATCGCGGACGTCCTGGACGTCAAGCTCGGCACCGTCCGCAGCCGGATCCACCGCGGCCGATCGATGCTGCGCAAGCACCTGGAGCACCGGGCCCCGCGGTCCGGTCAGACCCGGGTCGGCGGCCCACCGGTCGACGGCCCTCTGAGCGCCGGAGGTGAGCACCGGTGACGCTGCAACACCCGATGGACAAGCTCAGCGCCGTCGTCGACGGTGCGCTCGACCACGACTCCCGGGACAAAGTCCTGAGCCACCTGGTCGGCTGCGACACCTGCCGCGCCGAGGTGGACGCCCAGCGCCGGCTGAAGGCGCGGATGGCGACCCTGGACTCACCGGATCCCTCCACCGACCTGATGCAGCGCCTGATGGGCGTCTCGTCGTTCTCCCCAGAGCCGCGCGAAGAGGTCCGTCCGGTGCTCACACCGGTGAACCTGTTCCCGCAGCGGTCCGCGTTCCCGGCCGGGCGCTCAGGTGGCACCCGGCCGGGCGCACCCCGGACCACGCGGTCCCGCCGGCGCACCGGCGTACTGGGTGCGGCCGGTTCCGCTGCCGCAGTCGCCTCCCTGCTCGGTACTGCGTTCGTCGTCGGCGATCCGGCCCGGTCGGAGCAGCCACCCGCGCTGCAGCCGCCGGTTGCGAGCTTCTCGTCGGACCACGCGAGCACGACGGGCGGAGCGCCGTTCGCGGACCCGGTCGCACTGCTGAACTCCTACAGCGGGGCTGGGTACACAGGGCTGAGCCCGACGCTGCAGCCGGTGGCGATGGTAGGGCCACAGGCGGGGCGCTGACCCGTGAGCCTCTCCCGGCTCGCCGTACTGGTCAGCACCGCTCTGATCGGCTTCGGCCTGCCCATGCCCGCCTACGCGGCGCCGTCCGCCGGCCGGGCCGACTCACCGCTCGCGGTCAGTTGGCTGCAGCGCGCGGCCGCAGCGCCGAACCAGGTCTCGTATCACGGCACGCAGATCATCACCGCCTGGGGACCGCAGGGTGCGAGCTCGGCGATGCTCGACATCGTGCACGCGGCCTCCCAGGGCTCTGAGATCAGCGTGGTCGGTTCGTCCTCCGCACCGGGTGCCAAGGCGTTCGTGCAACGCGTGACGACGACGGGCGCGGCGATTGACGGCGGACCGCTGGCTTTGCTGCAGGCGACGTACCAGCTCATCTACAAGTGCTGCACGGACACGATCGGGCGGGCCGCCGTCCTCGTGGAGGCCGTGCGGGACGACCAGACACTGGCTGCGCGGTTCTGGATCGACAAGGCGACCGGACTGCTCTTGCAGCGGCAGCTGTTCAGCGTGGACGGCAAGACGATGGTCCGGGCCACGGTGTTCACCGAGCTCGAGATCGAGGACTCGGAGTTCATCAGCCACCTGCCGCCGATGACGCCGAGTGGGGTCGAGTCGCTCGGCCTGGGCACGGCCGACAGCCTCCGCTCGCAGGGCTGGGTGTGTGCGCCCGAGCTGCCGGCCTCGCTGAGCTTGTACGGCGTCCACAAGGACACGTCCAACGGATCCCTGCAGTTCTCTTACTCGGACGGGCTCTTCAACGTCTCGCTCTTCGAGCAGCGCGGCGCACTCGATCCGGACGCGGTCGCCGGCTTCACCAGCACCGACCACCCCGGTGTCTACCTCCGCTACGGAATGCCGTCGTACGTCGTCTGGTCGTCCGGCGGGATCGTCTACACGCTGATCGGGGACCTGCCCCCGGACATGCTCGGACAGGTGGTCCACGCCTTCCCGCACGACGTCCCGGTGAAGCTGTCCGCGGTCCAGCGAATGGGCGCCGGACTGGCCAAAATCGCGACGTGGCTCACTCCGATGGGTGCGCTTTCCCCGAAACTGGGATAATCGACTCTGGAAGACCCTTCGGTAACCTCGAAGTGCCCTCCGGCAGAGACCACGACGACGACGTGAGGCGGGGCAGCGTGAGCAACGACGACGCCGAGCCGACAGTTCCGAACCTGACCACTTCGGAACCCACTGCGGTCCTTCCCACCTCCGGGGCACCCTCCGACGGTCCTCCTCCGCCGATGTCGAACGGGTCCAACGGGTCCAACGGCTCGTCGCCGCTGACCGGCCTCGCGCCACCGGTGCCCGGCTCGGGTGCTGCGCCACTGCCCACTCCCGGGAGTGACGCGGCGTATCGGCAGACGAACGGGCGGTCCACCACCCAGCGCAGCTTCGGTAAGCCAGAGGCTCAGGAGCCCGGCTTCCGGCCGGTGTACCAGGGACAGGCCTGGCCGACGCAGCAACCGGCGTACCGGCCGACCTACACGCCGCCTCCGCCCTCGGACTGGCACCACCAGCAGGCGCACGCCTACACGCCGGCGCCGCCGCCCAAGGCCAACCGGATCCTCATCATCGCCGGGGTCGTCGCGTTGGTGATCGGTGTGATCGCCGGCGCCGGTGCGGCCGCGACTGTGGTCGCCGTGAACCGGAGCACCGGCGACCCCATCACCGCGCAGCCGACGGTGCCGGTCGGCAACGGTACCGACCCGAAGATCAAGACCGGATCCGTCTCCGCGGTCGCGGCCACGCTGCTGCCGAGCGTCGTCCAGCTGAAGGTCGAGGGCGCGGACAACTCCGACGCCACCGGATCCGGGTTCGCGATCGACAACGCCGGCCACATCCTGACCAACAACCACGTGGTCGCGGGTGCGGCGAAGGGCGGTTCGATCCAGGTCCTCACCCAGAGCGGCAAGACCTCGACCGCACGGCTCGTCGGCCGGTCCCCGGCGTACGACCTGGCCATCGTCCAGGTGATCGGGCTGGACGCGCCGTCGGTGCAGTTCGGTCAGTCGGACCAGGCCGTCGTCGGGCAGGACGTGGTCGCGATCGGCTCGCCGCTCGGGCTGGCCGGGACGGTCACCTCCGGGATCATCTCCGCGAAGAACCGGCCGGTGACCACGGGCGAGACCGCGGACGAGACGTCGTACATCAGTGCGCTGCAGACCGACGCTGCGATCAACCCGGGCAACTCCGGCGGCCCGCTCGTCGACATGAACGCGCGGGTGATCGGTGTGAACTCCGCGATCGCCACCGTCCGCGGCTCCGAGGAGGGGCAGAGCGGGAACATCGGACTTGGGTTCGCCATCCCGATCGACCAGGCCCGGCGGACCGCGCAGCAGCTGATCGCCAACGGCCAGGCGTCGTACCCGGTGATCGGGGCGAGCGTGGACATGCAGTTCGAGGGTGGTGCCCGGGTGAGCGCGGTCAACGCCGGTTCGCCGGCCGCCCGCGCCGGGATGAAGGTCGGTGACGTGATCACCTCGATCAACAGCGTGGCGGTCGACTCCGCCGAGACGTTGATCGTCGCGATCCGGACGCACCAGCCGGGCGAGAGCGTGCAGTTGGTGTACGAGCGCAGCGGGAAGGCGCGGCAGGCCACGGTGACCTTGGCGCAGCAGATCGGTTGACCCAACAGGCGGAGTGACCAGGGCCGATATACCCTGGTCGGCGTCGGGACGTAGACAGGGGTGAGGCATGTTCGGCATCGGGCCGCTCGAGCTGGTCGTGATCGCGATCGTTGCCATACTCGTCTTCGGTCCGGACCGGTTGCCGGAGTTCGCCCGGACCGCGGGCCGGCTGCTCCGCCAGGTGCGCCAGATGGTCACCACCGCGCAGAACGACCTGCGCAACGAGCTCGGCCCGGAGTTCGCTGACCTCGAGCTCCAGGACCTGAACCCGAAGAACTTCGTCCGCAAGCACCTGCTCGAAGGCGCGGACGACTTCGACGAGAAGCCCGTCGCGGACTTCGCCGACTCGGCTCCCGAGCGGCTCCCCGCCGGCCAGCGCCCTCCCTACGACCCCGAGTCCACCTAGCGTCCCGACCGCCGGACCACCATGACGGTTGCGGCGATGCCGGCTACGGCCGGGAGCAGCGCGAGTACGCCCCAGAGCGCGGGGAAGAGGTGTGCGCCGTACTCCGAGGTGGTCAGCAGGACGACGGCCAGAGCTGCCGTGATCACGACCGAGGTGACCGCCAGGGCCGCCTTGGGCCAGCGGGCGACGAGTAGCCAGAGCAGCACGTTGACGACCGCCACGGTGTACACGAGGCCGTAGAGCAGGCCGCTAGCGGGCTGTTTGCCGTACGACGCGTAGACGGCGGCGGTGTGGTCCACCAACGACTGGCCACCGGCTTGATCGATGATCCCGGCGACCGCGAGGGCGAGGGAGAGGACGACGGCGCCTACGGCTGCGCCGCGGCCGGTCGAAGTTGTTGTTTTTTCAGATAGTGACTGTCTCATGCAAGTGACTGTACGAACGAGGGATCCGTGTGGTCAAGTTTTTAGATAGTGACTTGCTGAAGCGCGTGGCTGTCTCTTAGAGTCGGAGCCATGGCTACCGGTCTGCGGGAACGCTGGCGCGTGAAGGCGCGGCGGAACATCCAGGAGCGTGCGCTCGACCTGTTCGACGAGCGTGGGTTCGCCGCGGTCACAATCGAGGAGATCGCCGCGGCGGCCGAGGTCTCGCCGTCGTCGGTCTATCGGTACTTCGGGACCAAGGAAGGGCTCCTGGTCGCGGACGAGTTCGACACGCTCAGCCAGGAGGCGCTGGAGGAGATCATCGATCTGAAGGATCCCGTCGGGAGCCTGCTCGAGATCGTCCGCCGGTACGAGGCGGTGTCGGAGGACATGGAGTCTCCCCAGACCGAGCGCAGCCCGTGGCGCCGGGTCCGGTACTTCTTCCAGGAGCCATCGGTGCGGATGGCGTTCTGCGCCACCCTCGACCGCGCGGGCCAACGCATCGCGCCGATGCTGGCCCGCTCCGGCGACGTCAGCGCGACCCAGGCCCGGGTCGCCGCCAACGCGCTCGTTTTCGGCTACCTCGCCGCGCTCGAGCAGTGGTACCTGGACGACGGCGCCAACCCCATCGCCCACTACGTCGAAGAGGGACTGGCCCCGCTGCGTTCCATCTGGCCGACCCTCGGTGGCGTCGACTGAGCGTTAGCGCCCGACGGGGGACAGGCCGAGCTGACGGCCGAGGAGGCCGCGAGGCTTGCCGCCGAGCTTGGCCGCGATCTGATCCAGGATCTGAGCGGCCGGGGCCTCCGGGTCGGTGGCGATCAGTGGGTTGCCGATGTCGCCGCCGCTGCGCAGCCGCTCGTCGAGCGGGATCTCGCCCAGCAAGGGGATCGGGTACCCGAGGCGTGCGGACAGCGTCTCCGCCACTCGCGTCCCGCCGCCGGTGCCGAAGATCTCGATCCGGTGCTCGGGACCGCAGTGCGGGCAGGGCAGGAAGGACATGTTCTCGACGACCCCGGCGACCCGCTGGTGCACCATCTGCGCCATCGTGCCGGCCCGCTCGGCCACCTCGGCCGCGGCTTCCTGCGGCGTCGTCACCACGATGACCTCGGCGCTGGTCAGCCGCTGGCCGACCGAGATCGCGATGTCACCGGTGCCGGGCGGCAGGTCGAGCAGCAGTACGTCGAGGTCACCCCAGTACACGTCCGCCAGCATCTGCACGAGCGCGCGGTCCAGGATCGGGCCGCGCCACGCGACCACCTGGTCCCGCTTCGGCTTCAGCATGCCGATCGAGATCACCTTCACGCCGTGCGCGGGCACCGGCATGATCATGTCGTCCACCGCGGTCGGCCGCTCGTCCGCGACACCGAGCATGGCCGGCACCGAGTGCCCGTAGATGTCCGCGTCCAGGACGCCGACCGAGAGCCCTTGCCGGGCCATCGCGACCGCGAGGTTGACCGTCACCGACGACTTGCCGACGCCGCCCTTGCCGGACGCGATCGCGAACACCTTGGTCAGCGAGTCCGGCCGGGAGAACGGGATCTCCTTCTCGGCCACGCCGCCGCGTAGCTGCGTCTGCAGGGCCGCCCGCTGCTCGGCCGACATCACGCCGAGGTCGATCTCGACCCCGGTGACACCCTCGAGCTTGCTGACGGCAGCCGTCGTGTCCCGCCGGAGCGTGTCCTTCATCGGACAGCCCGCGACAGTCAGCAGGATGCGTACGGCGACCACACCGTCGTCGCGGACGACGACGGACTCGACCATGCCGAGGTCCGTGATCGGTTTCTTGATCTCCGGATCCAGCACGCCACCGAGCGCCGCGGTCACCTGGTCAGCAGTGGGGGGAGCCATACCCCAAGGCTACGTGCTCGACCGAACCCACCCGACCACGGTCCGTGTGACGTACCTCCAGGAAGGCGAACCTAACTCCGACAACACCAGGGGATAACCCTCTGCCTTGCCCGTTCTCCCACCTTGACAAGACGGGAGAACCGGGCACGCGAGGGGTTATCCCGTCGCGTGACTCAGAGGCCGGGGGCGCCGTAGACCGGGAACCAGCGGGCCAGATCCGGCTCGAAGCGCAGGTCGGCGCCGATGAGCGACTTGATCTGCAGCTCGGTCGCGTTGTCGCGACGGTCGGCGCCGACGGGGACGAACGGGTACCAGGAGCCGCGCTTGTACAGGTAGACCAGGCCCAGCGACCGGGTGCCGTTGGTGAACGCGACCAGCGTGCAGAGGAGGGCGTTCCCGAAGCCGGCGTCGACGAGTGAGGTGTTCACCGCGTGCAGGTCGGTGACGAGGCCCTCGACATCGTCAGGGGTGGTCTGGCGGACCAACCAGGTGAAGCCGTAGGAGTCCGTCGTACTGCTGAACTTGCCGTTGTCGAGGGCGAGGAGCTTGTCGACCTCGTCGCGCATCAGGGAGAACCCGCCGCCCTCGGCCGCCTTGAAGCAGACCGAGCCACTGCCCGTCGGTCGGTAGTCGGCCGCGGTCTCCAAGGTGATCGCGGCCGACGGAAGCGAGAACAGCTGGTCGAGGTTCGGCGGGACGGCTTTACTCCGGCCGAGCAGGATGTCGAGAAGGCCCATAGCTCTAAGCTTGCTCGCCCAGCTCGCGGGAGAGCACACCGAGGCGGTCGAGGCGTGTCTCGAGCGACGGGTGCGTGGAGAACAGCGCAGACACGCTCTTGCCGGAGATGGCGGGCGCGAAGAAGAACGCGTTGAACGCCTGCGACTGCCGCAGGTCCCGCGACGGTATCCGGGCGATGTCCCCACTGATCTTGGTCAGCGCCGAGGCCAGGGTCGACGGTTTGCCGGTGAGCATCGCGCCGGCCCGGTCCGCGGCCAGCTCCCGGTACCGCGACAGTGCCCGGGTCAGCAGGAACGAGACCGCGTAGACGGCGGCGGAGACCAGGACGATGGTCAGCACGACCATGGCCGCGTTCTGATCACGGTTCCGGCCGAGGCCGCCGTACAGGCCGAAGCGGGTGATCAGGCCGGCGAGTACGCCGAGGAACGACGCGATCGTCATCACGGCGACGTCCCGGTGGGCGACGTGGGACAACTCGTGCGCGAGCACGCCCTCTAGCTCGTCGGCGTCCAGCCGCCGCATGATCCCGGTCGTCACGCAGACGACCGCCTTGTTCGGGTTGCGTCCGGTGGCGAAGGCGTTCGGCAGGTCGACGTCCGCGATCGCGACCCTGGGCTTCGGCATGTCCGCCAGCGCGCAGAGCCGGTCGATCGCGCCGTGCAGCTGCGGTGCCTCCTCGGGCGTGACGATCTTCCCGTGCATCGCGTACAGCGCGATCCGGTCGGAGAACCAGTACTGCGCGAACAACGCGCCACCTGCGATCACCACGGCCAGTACGGCGCTCTTGGTCAACGCGATCAGCAGCGCCACGAAGCCGACGTACAGCAGTCCCAGCAGGAAGCTGGTCACCACCATCCGGCTGGTCAGCCCACGATCGGGCTTGAAGCGAGTCTTCATCGCCACGTCCTTCCTCACCCTCAATCAGAGCGTAGCTCGGTGCCGGAACGGGTTAAGGCGACTCTCAGACTCGGTCGTCCTCGCGGCTCTTGAGGTCCAGATCGGCCAGCAGCGAACGCAGTTCGGAGCGGAGGAAGTCGCGGGTGGCGACCTCACCCACGGCCATCCGCAGCGACGCCATCTCGCGGGCCAGGAACTCCATGTCCGCCCGGGTCCGGGCGTCCACGTCCCGGTCCCGCTCGTACTGGACCCGGTCGCGGGCCTCCTGCCGGTTCTGCGCGAGCAGGATGAGCGGAGCGGCGTACGACGCCTGCAGACTGAGCGCCAGGGTCAGGAAGATGAACGGGTACTGGTCGAACCGCACGCTCTCCGGCGCGAAGATGTTCCAGGCGACCCAGAACAGGATGGTCGCGGTCATGTAGACCAGGAACTGCCCGGTGCCGAGGAACCGGGCGATCCGCTCCGACAACCGCCCGAACGCGTCCGCGTCGTACGCGTTCCGGCGGACGATCGTGCGGCGCAGCTCGCGGGGGATGTCCAGGCGGTTGGCACTGCGGAGCATGCGGCGGTCGTCGGAGCTGCGGTCGTCACGGGGCATCGTGGTCCACCTCCTGCTGTTCGCGGTCACGGTCTGGTTGGTCGCGCCAGTCGTCGGGGAGCAAGTGGTCGAGTACGTCGTCAACGGTGACCGCACCGAGTAGCCGGCCCTCGTCGTCCAGCACCGGGGCCGCGACGAGGTTGTAGGTCGCCAGGTACTTGCTGACTGCCTGCAGGCCGTCGTCCGGCCGCAGTCCGTTCAGATCGGTGTCCAGTACGGCGGACACCAGCTCGGACGGTGGTTCGCGCAGCAGCCGCTGGATGTGGCCGACTCCGATGAACCGTCCGGTCGGCGTCTCAAGTGGTGGCCGGCAGACGTAGATCATCGCGGCCAGCGCCGGACTCAGGTCAGCGTTGCGGACATGAGCGAGTGCGTCGGCCACAGTGGCGTCCGCGGGCAGAATCACCGGCTCGGAGGTCATCAGCCCGCCGGCTGTGCGCTCCTCGTACGTCAGCAGTCGCCGTACGTCCTCTGCCTCGTCCGGCTCCATCAGGGTCAGCAGGCGCTCGGCGGTCTCCGTCGGAAGCTCGGCGATCAGGTCGGCGGCGTCGTCCGGTGACATCTCCTCGAGCACGTCCGCGGCCCGCTCGGTGTCCAGACCGGCCAGGATCTCCACCTGGTCGTCCTCGGGCAGCTCTTCGAGCACATCGGCCAGACGCTCGTCGTCCAGCGCCGCTGCGATCTCGTTGCGCCGCTTGGACGACAGGTCGTGCAGTACGCCGGCCAGGTCCGCGGCCTTCATCGACTCGAAGGCAGTCAGCAGGTGGGTCGCGCCCTGGCCCTCCTCGACCTGCGCGAACCCACTCACGTCACTCCAGTCGAGCACGTGCGACTGCCCGCGCCGCCGGAACCGGTGAGCGCCCTCGCGGACCGCTACCTTCGACAGAACCCAGTCCCGGGTCCGCCACTGCTCCATGGCCATGTCGAACACCACTGCGGTCGTCTCGGTCTCGCGGATCGTGACAGTGCGGTCGAGCATCTCGCCCAGGACGAGCACCTCGGTCGGGCGCTGCTCGAACCGGCGCATATTGAGCAGACCGGTGGTGGTGATGTGCCCTACGTCGACGGAGGTGACGCGAGTCATCGGCAGGAAGATCCTGCGCCGCGTGAACACCTCGACGACCAGACCGAGGACCCGCGGTGGCTGGCGGTCCGACCGCATCATCGTCACGACATCGCGCAGCTTGCCGACCTGGTCCCCGTTCGGGTCGTACACCGGGAGACCAGCCAGCCGGGCCACGTAAACGCGAGACGGTGAGCCGCTCATGCCCGAAGGCTAACCCGCCGAGGCGAAGTGTCAGCTGAGGCGCGGACGGCGGCGGATCTTGCGGTGCAGCGTGATCGGTGCCTTGCCGCGGGTCGTGGCCGGGGTCCCGATGGGTGTTTCGGCTCGCGGACTGTCGTCGTACCGGCCGGCTGCCTCGGTGATTTCGCCGGTGGGCTCGAGGACGAGGAGGTCTGCCTCGGTCTTCCAACGCTCGAGCTGTGTGTCCAGTCCAGCTGCGTTGAGGCGCTCTGTCCGCAGGGTCTGGGCCGCGGTGGTCCACTCGTCGCTGCCGGGGTCAAGGCGCCGTACTGTCGCGGTCCAGCTCGCCAAGCGGTTGGTGGCCGGCTTGGCCGGTACGACGACCTCCGCGGAACCGGCCGCGGCGAGTCCGGGAAGTGGCTGCTCGGCGCTCTCGGCCGCATCCGCGAGTACGACGTACTGGCCGTCTACCGTCGCGAACCACGCCGGGAGGGGCCGTCCGCCGTTCCACGACAGCCAGACCAGTCCGGCCTTCTTCATCACCGCAGCGATCTCTGTCACAGCCTCCTCGGTGCTCACCCGGACAGGGTGTCACAGTGAGCGATGTCACCGGGCGCGGCGCGAGGATTACGCCGTACGCTGCGGGTGACCGGCGAGTAACCGAAGCGGAGGTCTGTGGGTTATGACGGAGCAGGTACTGCGGAGCAGAAGGTCTTGTCTGGCCACGCCCGGGTCCAACCCGCGGTTCCTGGCCAAGGCGAAGGGGCTCGACGCGGACCAGGTGTTCCTCGACCTGGAGGACTCGGTCGCGCCGATCGCCAAGGTGGACGCGCGCAAGAACATCGTCGCCGCGCTGAACGAGGGCGGCTGGGGTGACAAGCTGCGCGTGGTCCGGGTGAACGACTGGACCACCGAATGGACCTACGCGGACGTGATCGAGGTCGTCGGCGGGGCCGGCGCGAACCTGGACTGCATCATGCTGCCGAAGGTGCAGACCGCCGAGCAGGTGGTCGCACTCGATCTGCTGCTCACCCAACTGGAGAAGGTGCACGGGTACGAGCCCGGCCGGATCGGGATCGAGGCGCAGATCGAGAACGCGCTCGGCCTGACCAACGTGAACGCGATCGCCAACGCGTCGCCGCGGGTCGAGACGATCATCTTCGGGCCGGCCGACTTCATGGCATCGATCAACATGAAGTCGCTCGTGGTCGGCGAACAGCCGCCCGGGTACGACGTCGGCGACGCCTACCACTACATCCTGATGCAGATCCTGATGGCCGCGCGGGCGCACGGGAAGCAGGCGATCGACGGCCCGTACCTGCAGATCAAGGACGTCGACGGCTTCCGCCGGGTCGCCGGCCGCTCCGCCGCCCTCGGCTTCGACGGCAAGTGGGTCCTCCACCCCGACCAGATCGCGGCCGCGAACGAGGTCTACTCACCGCGCCAGGACGACTACGACCACGCCGAGAACATCCTCGACGCGTACGACCACTTCACGTCGGCAGCGGGCGGCGCCCGCGGCGCGGTCATGCTCGGCGACGAGATGATCGACGAAGCCTCCCGCAAGATGGCCCTCGTCATCTCCGCCAAGGGCCGGGCCGCCGGCATGACCCGCTCGGATGTCTGGCAGCCTCCGGCCGACTAGCCCACCTGGGCCATGATCGCGAGCAGTTGCCCATCGGGGTCGGGAAAGAACGCCATCCACTCCTCGACCCCGTTGTCGTGCTTGTGGATGAGATGCGGCGCGCCCTCGAAGACCACGCCCCGGCCGCGGAGTTCGTCGTACGCCGCCTGAATGTCGTCCACCCGGAAATACAGCACGGCCGCCTGGCCCGGCTCGTCGACGGCGCTCAGGAACAACCGGGTCCCACCGCAGTCGAAGAACGCGAGATCGCCGTACGTGTAGAGGTGGGGGAGTCCCAGCACGCCGCCGTAGAAGGCGACCGCGGTTTCGATGTCACGAACCGGGCGTGCGATCTGCCCGAGCGCACCTAACTGCACAGTCATGGCTGGGACCCCCTTCACCACCTAGCTTCCTCGGGTCAGGTCAGAAGCTCCAGACCTTGTAGATGCGGATCGGCTTGACCGGGGGACCGTCCTGGTCAGGATCGGCGATGCCGGCGGCGACCATGCGGTCGAAGGTGGACATGCCGGCGATGACGTGGCCCAGGACGGTGTAGTCCGGCGGGATGTTGGCGAAGGAGTGGACGACGAAGAACTCGGAGCCGTTCGTGCCGGGTCCCTGGTTGCCGTAGGCAACGGTCCCGCGGGGGTAGGTCTCCTGGCCGGTGACCTCGTCCGGGAACTTGTAACCGGGTCCGCCCTCCTCCTGGCGGTAGATGTCACCGCACTGCAGGACACCGAGCCGGGCCGAGTTCGTCAGCCGGAAGCACTGCGTGAAGTCGTAGAACCGGCTCTGCACCAGGTGCACGAAGTTGTGTACGCCGCACGGCGCGTTCGCTCGGTCCATCCGGACCACGAACGGTCCGTAGTTGGTCAGGAAGAACACGTCGACCGTGCCCTTCGCGCGAGCCGTCGCGGACGGAATCCGGACCGGCTTGGCCGCCGGGTTCTCCGGGGTCGGCGTGAACTCGCATTTCGTCACCGGCTTCGGCTTCGCCGCGGGGGCGGCGGAAGCAGCGGAAGCGGGCGTCGTGGTCAGCGTCGCGGCGACCAGAGTGGCCGCGATCAGGGCGGTGAGTGATCGCTTCATGCGCTCACGGTAGTACTCCGCTCGCTCTGTGCAGAGTTCTTCAAGTATTTGGGCCAGAACTCGCTCTCGAACGTGTGGGTTGCCTAAGGTGTTGCGGTCCGCTGCGGAAGGTGTGGTTAGTGAACGGCGAGATACTGGCAGGGCGCTACCGCTTGGTGACCCTGCTGGGCAGAGGTGGTGCCGGTGAGGTCTGGCAGGCTGAGGACACCGTTCTCGCCCGCCAGGTAGCGGTCAAACTGCTCCGCCGGCTCGAAGGCGACCCGATGGACGCGGTCGAGCGGTTCCGGGCCGAGGCCCAGTCGGCCGCTCGCCTGATGCATCCGAACGTCATCGCGACGTACGACGTCGGTAGCGAAGGCGAACACGTGTTCCTGGTGATGGAACTCGTGTCAGGCCCTGATCTGGCCAAGCTGATGCGCAGTGCCGGCCTACCGAGCGCCGACCTGGTCGAAGACATCGCCGTCCAGGGTGCGCGCGCCTTGGATGCCGCCCACGCCGCCGGGATCGTCCACCGCGACGTGAAGCCGGCCAACTTGCTGCTGGCACCGGACGGCACGCTCAAGATCACCGACTTCGGCATTGCCAAGCGAGCAGGCAACGAGACGACCGGTCTGGGCGTCCTGCTCGGTACGGCGGCCTACGTCTCCCCGGAGCAGGTCCGGGGCGAGCCAGCCACCCCAGCCAGCGACTGGTACTCGTTCGGCTGCGTCCTCCACGAGCTCCTCGCCGGTACGCCGCCCTTCACCGGACCGACCGTCGACACGGTCATGCGGCAACACCTCGACACCCCGCCACCGCCGATCACCCGGACCGACGTACCGGCTGAGCTGGCCAACCTCGTCACGCATCTGCTGGCCAAGAACCCAGCCGACCGCCCGTCCTCGGCGGATGAGGTCACTGCACTCCTCACGGCCCATAACGCCACCCAGGTGCTCGCATTCACGCCAGTGGCGGCTCCCGCTGAGGACGTGGTCGGGGTCGGCAAGTGGGAGGAAGAGCCTGAGCAGAGCGGAACCCACCGGGCTTCCACCAAGCGAGCGTTCCCGCTGGCGCAGGTAGGTGTGGCCGCGGCAGTGGTGATCATCGGCGTCGTAGCGGCGCTGTTGCTGCGGGCAGGTGTGACGAACGAGCCGCCGGCCCAGGCAGGCGGGACGCCGTCAGCGCCGGTGAAGCAAGCCGCCGCGCCCAAGACCACACCGAAGCCGACGCCCACGCCCACCAGGACTCCGTCGAAGAAGCCGACGCCCAAGGAGACTCCGAAGGAGACGCCGCACCAGAACCCGCAGGCGGTGCTGGTGCAGACGCTACGGTCGCTCGCGGCGCAGGTGCGCCAGACCGAGCAGGGAAACCGCAGCAAGGCTCCGAAGGACGCTGCACATGACCTGGACCAGGCTGCGGTCGCGCTGGACCACGGCGACACCGAGGCGGCGGCGAAGCACTTCTACGAGGCCAGGCAGCGGCTGATCGAGGCGCAGCAGCGGCATCGCTGGCAGGGCACACCTCAGATCGCCGCTCTCTTCGTCGTGGCCGGCCGCTCGCTCCCCCGCCCCGACGACTACGGGAACGGCAACAACAACGACGGCAACGGGAACGAGTGAGCCAGGCAACCTCTGTCAGGTGGCCGGTGTCACAGCGGGTGTCACCCTCGTGCCGGGATGCTGAAACCCGCGATACTCGCGGGTAAGCACTCGATCGCAAGGAGCTGACGATGAGCAGGTTGCAGCAGACCGACGGGCTGACCGACATCCAGGAAGAGATCCTCAAGACGGTCCGCGCGTTCGTCGAGGCGGAGATCCTCCCGGTCGCCACCGAGCTCGAGCACCGCGACGAGTACCCGACCGAGATCGTCGAGGGCCTCAAGGAGCTCGGCCTGTTCGGCCTGATGATCCCCGAGGAGTACGGCGGCCTGGGTGAATCGCTGCTCACCTACGCCCTGTGTGTCGAGGAGATCGCCCGCGGCTGGATGAGCGTGTCCGGCATCATCAACACCCACTTCATCGTCGCGTACATGCTGCTCCAGCACGGCACCGACGAGCAGAAGCAGAAGTACCTGCCCCGGATGGCCGCCGGCGAGGTCCGCGGCGCGTTCTCGATGTCCGAGCCGGGCTGTGGTTCCGACGTCGCCGCGATCAAGACCAAGGCGGTCAAGGACGGCGACGCGTACGTCGTCAACGGCCAGAAGATGTGGCTGACCAACGGCGGGTCCGCGAACCTGGTCGCCGTACTCGTGAAGACCGACGAGCAGCAGGACTCGGTCTACAAGAACATGACCACGTTCCTGGTCGAGAAGGAGCCTGGGTTCGGTGAGGTCGACAAGGGTCTGACCATCCCGGGCAAGATCGACAAGATGGGCTACAAGGGCGTCGACACCACCGAGCTGGTCTTCGACGGGTACCGGATCGACGCCGGCCAGATCCTCGGCGGCGTACCGGGTAAGGGTTTCTACCAGATGATGGACGGCGTCGAGGTCGGCCGCGTCAACGTCGCCGCCCGTGGTTGTGGGGTGGCCCGGCGGGCGTTCGAGCTGGGGATCTCGTACGCGCAGCAGCGGGAGACGTTCGGGAAGAAGATCGCCGAGCACCAGGCCGTGCTGTTCCGGCTGGCCGACATGGCGGTCAAGGTCGAGGCCGCGCACGAGCTGATGGTGAAGGCGGCGCGGAAGAAGGACAGTGGTTCGCGCAACGACTTCGAGGCCGGAGTGGCGAAGTACCTGGCCAGTGAGTACTGCTCACAGGTCGTGGAGGACTCGTTCCGCATCCACGGCGGCTACGGGTTCTCCAAGGAGTACGAGATCGAACGTCTCTACCGCGAGGCGCCGATGCTGCTGATCGGCGAGGGTACGGCAGACATCCAGCGAATGATCATCGGCCGCCGCCTCCTCGAAGACTACAAACTCTGAGAGGCCAGGCTCCCCTGCGACCTGGCCTCCCCGGCGGGTCAGTGGAAGCGCTGCGACACCGAGCCGTTGCACTGTACGAGCTTCAACGGGCGGCCGAGCTCGTAGTTGATGCAGCTCCCGACCGCGACGTTGCGGAAGGCGATCGATCCGTCGCTGTAGTGCAGGATGTTGAACCGCTGGTAGTCGGATCCTTGGCACACCACGCTGACCACCCGGGCATCCCAGCCGCCTTGGATGCATCGCCCGGTCGACACGTTCTTGAACGCGCGAACGTTCGGCGCGGCGTAGACGCCCCACTTCTGGTAGTTGGGCGGATTCGCCGGGCACGACGCAATCCCCAGACCTTCTGACAGGTCGGAGATGCACAGGTTGGTGCCGACCGCCCGGTAGTTCTCGATGCCGAGGTACGTCGATGCCTGGGCCGGCAGTGCGGTACCGGCGAGTGTTGCCGCCGCCAACGCCCCCAGAACGCCCATGAGCTTTCGCATGGTGTCTCTCCTTGTCGATGACCGGCCGCCGACCCCGATGACCCGCGACCGTCACCGAGCCTGGCGACTGCCGCTGACGAACCGCTGACGATTCGCTGACGACAACCCAGCCACCAACTCCAGCAGGACTACACCCTCTGATCGGCCGGGACGAACCCACCGGCCAGCATCGCTCTCCCGAGCACCGTCAACTCGTGCCGGACGGCCTGTCCCGCACGCCGGGTAGTGACCAGGCCCGCATCCCGCAGGATGGTCGCCTGCCGACTCGCTCCGGCTGCCGAGATCTGACAGCGTGCCGCCAGCTCTGTCGTCGTACAGCCGTCCGCAATCACCTCCAGCGCCGCCGCTCGCGTCGTACCGAGGAGTGCGGCCAGCGGTTGCGACCTGTGGTCGGCAGGCACCCGCCGGAGCAGTCCAGGCGCGTACTGGACCGGGTAGACGAGCACTGGCTGCAGATTCGGGTCCTGCAGCTTGGTGGGGGACTTCCAGCAGAACACGGACGGCTGCAGCCGCAGTCCACGCCCTTCGAGATGCAGATCGCGGTCCGCGAAGTTGGGGATCTCCAGTACCGGCGAGTTCCAGCGCACCGACGGATGCAGCCGGCCCAGGAGCGTCTCCACACCCGCACCGGTCAGATTGCCCACCTGCCGCTGGTGATCCGTCCGGACAAGAGACCTGATCGATTCCCAGTACGGCGCAACCGCAGACTCGTGGTAGACCCGCAGAGACCGCCCAAGCACGTGTACGGCGCCAGCCTGGCCGGCCGCCAGGTCACGCGTCCACGTGGTGCGAGGACGTCGTACGGCGAGCAGCTCGAGCTCCTCGTGCATCCGCTGGGACGGAGTGGACAGCACACTCTCCAGAGCCTCGTCGAACGTGGTGGCCTGCTCAGCCGGGGTGAGGAAGTCCGGCGAGTACCCGTGCGGCGGCGCCAGCTGCAGCAACCGCGTCGCCGGGCGGGGGAGCAGCTTGCGGGCGCGCTCACGCCAGCCGCCGTAGTGTGCGGCGCCGTCCCGGCCCTGCAGCTGGTGCAGGCTGAGCAGCACCTCCCACATCGGGTCCGGTTCCTCGGCCAGCGTCGTCCGCGCCAGGTCCTGCCCGGTGAAATGGATCCGCAACACCGTGGACTACCTCCTCAGGCTCCCCCGAGCAAAAGCCTGCCAGCCCCCACTTTCAAACACCTTTCATTCAGGTCGGCTGGTGGGAGGTGAAGCCGGCCGGCGTGCTGGGTCGACGGGCGGGGCGGTGCCAGTCGGCCCAGTCACGCGGCGGGGCAGGGTCTATGCCGAACTGCGGGCTGGAGCTTGTCTGGTGGTGCCGGATCCGTAGCCGGACAGCAGCCAGATGCCGAGTTGGGTGATCTCGTGCCGGACGGAGGCGCCGTCGCGGCGAGTGGTGATCAGGCCGGCCTCGCGCAGGACCGTCGCCTGGTGGCTGGCCGCGGCCGGGGAGATCTTGCAGCGCTTCGCCAGCTCCGTCGTCGTACATCCCGCGACGGCGGCCTCGAGCGCGGCGGCCCGGGTCGCGCCGAGCAACGAGCCCAGCGGATCACTCGACGCGGCCGAATCCATCGACGCCTGCCGCAGGATCCCCGGCGCGTGCTGGATCGGGTAGACCAGGATCGGCTTCAGCTCCGGATCACGCAGCTTGGTCGGCACCTGCCAGCAGAACGCCGACGGCTGCAACTCGATCCCGCGGCCGTCCAGATACAGGTCCCGGTCGTTCATGTCGAGCACCTGCAGAACGGGCGCCACCCACCGGACCCGCGGATGCAGCGACGAGAGCAGCCGGTCCACCCCGTGCCGGGCCAGGGCCTCACCGCGATGGGCGTGGTCGGCGGACACGTGCGTCCCGATCGACTTCCAGTACGGCGCGATCGCGGCGTCGTGGTACGTCCGGATCGCCCGGCCGAGCTTCTGCAGCGACGTCCGGTCGCCCTTGGCCAGCTCGCGCGTCCACGGCGACACCGGGCGGTACTTGCTGAGCAGGTCGAGCTGGTTGCGGATCTGCTGCCGCGGAGTCGACAGCGTCAGCTCCAGCGCGGTGTCGAAGTCCGGGCTGGACTCGGCCGGCGTGAGGAAGTCGGGGGAGTACCCCTTCGGCGGCGTCAGCTCCAGCAGCAACCGCATCTGGTCCGGAGCGACCGTGGTCCGGACGTGCCGGCGCCAGTCCTCGAAGATCAGCCGCCCGTCGGAGTGCTGCAACATGTGCAGACTCAGCAGCACCTCCCACAGCGGCGCGGGCGAGGTGGCCACCGTGACGCGGGCCAGGTCTCGTGGCGTGAAGTGGATACGAAGCACGGCGGGCCCTCTCGGACAACGATCACGACATCCCCCGATGCCGTCGGTAGCAGATTGTGGTGGGCTGCTGACCGAACGCGAGTACCCGATTCAACCAGGCCGTTCAAACGCGACACAACCGTTGGAAGGATCCAACCGCGGAGCAGTGGCGGCCATGGCAGAAGGTTGCCATCCGGCCAGATGCACGGTATTGGGATCAGAGCCAGTGGATCCGCTTGAACAGCCGGTAAAGCCCGGTGCACGCGAGCACCATCACGCCGAGGACGACGAAGTACGCGTACTTCAGCCGCAACTCCGGCATGTAGTCGAAGTTCATCCCGTAGATCCCGGCGATCATCGTGGGCACGGCAAGAATCGCCACCCAGGCCGAGATCCGCCGCATGTCCTCGTTCTCCGCCACCTGCACCTGGGCCAGCCCGGCCTGCAGGATCGAGCTGAGCAACTCGTCGAACGAGATGACCTGCTCCTTCACCCGCAACAGGTGGTCGTCCACGTCGCGGAAGTACTTCCTGGTCTCGTCCGCGATCAGCGGGTGCCGCAGCGTCGACAGTGCGCGCATCGGCCCGGTCAGGGGCGCCACTGCCCGCTTCAGCTCGAGCACCTCGCGCTTGAGCTGGTAGACCCGGTCGATGTTGCGCCACCCGCGCGGGGTGAACATCGCGGTCTCGATCAGGTCGATATCGGCCTGTACGGCGGCCGCGACCTCCAGGTACCGGTCCACCACATGGTCCGCGATCGCATGCAGTACGGCGCCTGGGCCGAGCGCCAGCCGCGCCGACTCGCGCTCGAGCTCCTGCCGGATGCCCGTGAGCTCACTGTGCTCACCGTGGCGGACCGTGACGACGAATCCCGGCCCGCAGAACACCATCACCTCACCGGTCTCCACGACCTCACTGGTGGCGGTCAGATCCCCGTGCGGGACGTACCGGACGGTCTTGAGTACGGCGAACAGCGTGTCGTCGTACCGCTCGAGCTTGGGGCGCTGGTGGGCCTCGTACGCGTCCTCCAGGGCCAGCTTGTGCAGACCGAACTCCGCACCGATGATCGCGAGCTGGTGATCGGTCGGCTGGAACAGCCCGATCCAGACGAACCCCTGGCCGCGCCGGGCCCGGCCCAGGGCCTCGGTGTAGGAATTGATCCGGTCGTCGCGGTGACCGTCGCGGTAGAAGCCCCAGTCGACCAGAGCACCGTCCAACTTGCCGCTGGCGACCAGGTCCGGCGGCACCGGGCCGTCACCGTCCGCACGCCGGGCGAAGACTCGTCCCATCCGGCGTGTCGCGCCCATGTCCCACCGTCGCCCGGCCATTACGGCGAGGCTATCAAGCGGCGTAACCAGGCGTCGGCAATGATGGGGGTGGAAGCACGTGGAGAGGAACGACGATGACCCCGCAAGGCATGCCCTCGATAGACCCCCGGCCGAGTGGCCTGACGATCGGGACGTACGACACCTATCGGGAGGCGCAGCGAGCTGTCGACTACCTCTCGGACGAGAAGTTCCCGGTGGAGCACACGACCATCGTCGGCAACAACCTCCGGCAGGTGGAGAAGATCACCGGACGGCTCACCTGGGGCCGTGCGCTCACCGCGGGCCTGGCCAGCGGTGCCTGGTTCGGGCTGTTCGTCGGCCTGCTGCTGGGCCTGTTCACGACCGGTAACTGGCTCGCTGCGCTGGTCACCGGTGTGGTGCTCGGTGCGTTCTTCGGACTGGTGTTCGGCGGCCTCAGCTACGCGCAGTCCGCCGGCCGGCGCGACTTCACCTCGCGGACCGCGGTGGTGGCGACGACGTACGACGTACTGTGCGACTTCAAGTTCGCCGAGGAGGCGCGCAACCACCTGGCCAAGCTCGCCCTCAAGGGCGAGGTGAACCCGCGGCTGCCCGAGCAGCCCGTTCAGCAGCCGGTCCAGCAGCAGTCGATGCAGCGGCCGACCGACTGAGTCCTACCGGCCGGCACCGGTGCGGAGGTGACCTATCTCTCCCACCGCTGAGAGCCAGACCACGGACCGTGGTGGTCCGGTTCCGGCAGCATGGGGAGTCCATCCGTGGAGAGGGAGCCGGCATGCAGTTCGGGCGCAGCTACGAGGAGTTCGAGGTCGGTGCGATCTACAAGCACTGGCCGGGCAAGACGGTGACCGAGTACGACGACCACCTGTTCTGCCTGCTCACGATGAACCACCACCCCCTGCACCTGGACAGCCACTACGCCGGGGAGACCACCCAGTTCGGCAAGAATGTTGTGGTGGGCAACTACATCTACTCGATCCTGCTCGGTATGTCCGTTCCGGACGTCAGCGGCAAGGCGATCGCGAACCTGGAGATCGAGTCACTGCGGCACGTCGCGCCGACCTTCCACGGCGACACCATCTACGGCGAGACGGTTGTCCTGGACAAATGGGAGTCCAAGTCCAAGGACGATCGCGGCGTCGTCTACGTGGAGACCAAGGGCTACAAACAGGACGGCACCGTCGTGTGCCTGTTCCGCCGCAAGGTGATGGTCCCCAAGAACAACTACCTCGAAGCCCGGGGTGGAGAACAGCCCGGCCGCCCCACCCCGGCCTCCTGAGGTCTAGGTCTAGAGGAACAGCTCGATTACCGGGACGAGGACGTTCGGCTTCTGGATCGGGAGTTTGAGGGTGAGTACGTCGGCCGCGACGCCACCCATCGTGGTGTTCTGGGCGGTCTGACCCGGGTCGTTCTCGATCCGCTTGATTTCGGACGCGTCGTTCAGCAGCTGGGCGTACTTGACCTTGCCGCCGAGTCCGGGCAGGTGCACGTGACCCATCGGCCAGGAGAACAGGTGCAGGTACAGCCGGTTGCCCTTCTGGGTGTAGCGGGCGTCCGGTGGTGGGGTGAGCTCGCTGGGCCGCGCACCGCGGACGGACCGCTCGTGCAGCCGCATCCATTCGCCGATCGAGGCCAGCGTGGCCAGGGCGCGCGGGTCGAACTCGCCACGGCCGGTCGGGCCGACGTTCAGCAGCAGGTTGCCGTCCTTGGAGACCGAGTCGACCAGCATCTTCACCAGCAGTTCCGGTGACTTCCAGTCCAGGTTGTCCCGGTCGTACCCCCAGCTGCCGTTGAGCGTCTGGCACGCCTCCCACAGCACGGGTACGCCGTCGCGCTGCATCGGACCGTCCGGCTGGTACTGCTCCGGCGTGACGAAGTCGCCCGGGATGTCCAGCCGGTCGTTGATCAGGATGTCCGGCTGCAGCTCCCGGACCATCGCCATCAGCTCGACCGACCGCCAGTCGTCCTTACCCTTGCCGTGCCCGTCCCGGCCGTCGTCGTACGAGCGTCCCGGGTAGGAGAAGTCGAACCACATGATGTCGATCGGGCCGTAGTTGGTCAGCAGCTCACGCGTCTGCGCGTGCAGATAGTCGGCGTACACCTTGATGTCGCGGCCGGCCGCCTTCGCGATCGCCTCCTCGTCGTCCCGCTGCGGGTGCACCAGGTCGATCGGGAACTCCGGGTGGTGCCAGTCGATCAGCGAGTGGTAGAACCCGACCCCGAGCCCCTCGGCCCGGCAGGCCTCGACGAACGGCCCGACCAGGTCCTTGCCCCATGCGGTCTTCGCGACCGTGTAGTCCGACACCTCGGAGTCCCACAGGCAGAAACCCTCGTGGTGCTTGGTCGTGAGTACGGCGTACTTCATCCCCGCCTCGCGCGCCGCCCTGGCCCACTTGGTCGGGTCGTACAGGTCGGGCTCGAAGTGGTCGAAGTACGGCTGGTAGTCCTCGTCGGTCAGCCGCTCGCGGTTCTTCACCCACTCGTGCCGGGCCGGCAGCGAGTACAGGCCCCAGTGGACGAACAGGCCGAACCGCCAGTCGCGGAACTTCTCGACAGAGTGCGCGGGAGGCGCGTCGGTCATAACAAGACTCCTTAAGGATTTAGCGGCCGCCGAGGCCGGTGACGAGCAGGCCGCGGACAAGGTGTTTCTGCAGCAGGACGACGAGCAGCACGGTCGGGATCATCGCCATCATCGAGGCCGCCATCATCAGGTTCCACTGCGTCCCCTGCTGGCCGACGAACTGCGCCAGCCCGAGCGGCACGGTGCCCTTGTCCTCGACGCTGTTGATGATGACCAGGGGCCACAGGAAGCTGCCCCAGAAGCTGATGAACGTGAAGACGGTCAGTACGGCGATGGCCGGCCGGGCCAGCGGCAGCATGATCTGCAGGAACGAGCGGATCGGTCCGCACCCGTCCACCCGGGCCGCTTCCTCCAGCTCGGCCGGGACGGTGAGGAAGAACTGCCGGAGCAGGAACGTGCCGAACGCGGTGAACGCCCAGGGCAGGATCAGCGCCCAGTAGCTGTCCACCCAGCCGAGCGACTGCATCAGCCAGTACATCGGCACGATCAGCACTTCCTGCGGCACCATCAAGGTGCCCAGGAACAGCACGAACAGTTGATCGCGGCCCCTGAATCGCAACCGGGCGAAGGCGTACGCCGACAGGCTCGAGGCAACCACCACGACCAGGGTCCCGGCGACCGCGACGAACAGGCTGTTCAGGAAGTACCGGTCGAACGGCGCGAACGTGAACGCGTCGGCGTAGTTCTTCCAGCGGATCTCGGAGCCGAACAGGTGCGGAGTGTCGGTGAACACCTCGTCCGCGGGCTTCAGCGACGTCGAGACGGCGTACACCAGAGGTCCGAGGAAGATGATCGCGACGACGACCAGCAGTACGTGCGAGACGCTGCTGCGGATCCGCCGTCTGGTGACCAGCGCGGATTCAGACGTCCCGTTAAACGTCATAGTGCACCCACCGCTTCTGGCCGATGAACTGGATCGCCGTGATGCCCATGATGATCACGAACAGCACCCAGCCTGCGGCCGACGCGAGTCCCATCGTGAGGAACTGCCAGCCCTGGTTGTAGACGTACATGACGATGGTCTGGGTGGAGACACCCGGACCGCCCTGGGTCAGGATGAACGGCTGCGCGAACACCTGGAACGAGGTGATCAGCGTCATCGTGGTGGCGAAGAAGATCGACGGCGTGATCATCGGCCAGGTGACGTAGCGGAACCGCTGCAGTGCACCGGCTCCGTCGATCTGGGCCGACTCCAGTTGCGATTGCGGCACTTGGTCGAGCGCGGCGGAGAAGACCAGGAAGTTGTAGCCGAAGCCCTGCCAGATCGACATCGCCACGATCGCCGGCATCGCCCAGTTGGAGTCGCCGAGGAAGTTCGGCGCGTTGATGCCGAACCAGCTCTGCAGGCCGCCGTCGATCAGTCCGCCCGGCTGGAACAGCAGCCGCCAGACCATCACGTTGGCCACCATCGGCGTCATCACCGGGATGAAGAACAGCACCCGGAACGCCTGCCGGCCCTTGATCTTCGGGCCCAGCCAGACCGCGAGCCCGAGCGAGACGATGACGTTCAGCGGGACGTAGAGCACCACGAACAGCACCGTGTTCAGAACGACGCGGCGGAACACCGGGTCGTGCAGCAGGTGCGAGTAGTTGTCCAGGCCGAGGAACTTGCGTTCGCCGAACACCGGCCAGTCGAACAGGCTGATCCCCAGCGCCATCGCGGTCGGGAAGAGCGTGAACAGGGCGAGCCCGGCCAGACTCGGGGCCAGGAAGACCCCGGCGTACCGGCCGTCCCGCCGCAGCGAGGGCCGCCGCCCCGCCCGGACCGCGCCCGAAGGCGGTCCAGGCGGAGCGACGGTGGTGGTATCCGTCGCCATCAGGATCCAGCGCCCGCCTGGTCCTGGATGGTCTTCAGCGCTTGGTCGGGACTGACCTCGCCGTTCAGCGCCTGCGTCCCGAACCGGTTGAGCAGGTCGGCGACCTGGACCCAGTTCTTCGAGGTGACCAACGGGATCGAGTTCTCGGAGGCGTAGTCGATCGTCTCCTTCGCACCGTCGATCTTCACGGCCGTGAACCAGGCCGGGTGGGCGACAGTACGAGCCGGGTACGCGCGGCCTGCGACGGCCAGCGTGGTCAGCGGCTTCTCACTCGTCATCGACATGATCGCCTGGAAGGCCGCGTCCGGGGTCTTGCAGGACCGGGAGATCCCGAAGCCCGAGCCGGCGGTATAGGTCTTCGAGCCGTCCGGACCCGCGGGGATCGGCGCGATCCCGAGGTTGAACTTGACCTTGCCCTTGGCATCGATCAGCGACCACGGACCGTTCAGCTGCATCGCGGCCTTGCCGGAGGTGAACTGCTGGGTCTCGAAGTCCGGGTTGCCACCCGGTACCTGCGGAGCGATCTTGTCGGTCTTGACGAAGCCGGCGTACTGGGTGAACCCGTCCACGAACTTCGGGTCGGTGAGATTGAGCTTGCCGTCGGCAAGCGGTTCCGCACCGGTCAGGGTCCGGACCCACGAGGCCACGCCGAGATCACCAGGCGATGTCACCAAACCGGTCTTGCCGGCAGCGGTGAGCTTCTTCGCGGCGGCCTTGAACTCGTCCATCGTCCAGCCGGGCTTCGGGTCGGCCACGCCGGCCGCCTTGAACATGTCCTTGTTGTAGAAGATCACCATCGGACCGGAGTCGTAGGGGATCGCGATCTGCTTCCCGTCCGCCTTCAAGCCGTCCATGATCGGCTTGTCGAAGTCCTCGGCCTTCAGGTTGTACTTCTTCATCAGGTCGTCCAGCGGGAGCAGAGCGTTCGCGTACGACGCCAGCCGCAGGCTCTGCATGCCCATGATGCAAGGGGCCTTGCCGCTGGCCAGCAGGGTGCCGACCTTCGCCCAGTAGTTGTCCCAGCTGGTGCCCTGGAGCTTCACGCTGATGCCGGCATGGTCGGTATGGGCCTGGTCGGCGACCTTCTGCCAGGCGGCCTGGTCCTCGGCGCCGGCGACCCAGAACGACCAGGTCAGATCGGCCTTGTCGGCCGAGCCGGAACTCCCGCTGCTGCCGTCGTTACCGCCCCCACAGGCGGCCACAGCCGTCAGAGCCAGCGCCGATATGGCGGCGGCGGCCCAGCGGCGTGCCCGCGCTGGTGATGCTTTCATCGCTGACCTCCAGGACAGGGGTTGTTTCCACGAGAGGGTTGTTTCCAAGAGAGCGTGTTATTCATCCGATCTATATGACGAACCCTTGACACGAGTCAACAGCTCATGTCCTTATTTCAGGGTAGAAAGTCGGGTTTCAGCGTGAAATTGTGTCCAGACATCGGATGTGTTGCGTGATGACATCGGATGTTTCCGGCGGACGAGGAGGGGTGCGTGCGGGTCACCGACGAAGCGATCGACCGGATCAAGCAGATGATCGTCAACGGCGAGCTGCGACCCGGTGATCGGCTGCCGCGTGAGCCCGACCTGGCCGCCCGCCTCGGCCTGTCCCGGAACTCCCTGCGCGAGGCGGTGAAGGCGCTCGCGCTGATCCGGGTGCTCGAGGTCCGGCAGGGCGACGGAACCTTCGTGACCAGCCTCGACCCGTCGCTGCTGATGGAGACGATGGGCTTCGTCCTGGACCTGCATCAGGACGCGTCGGTGCTGGAGTTCTTCGAGGTACGACGCATCCTCGAGCCGGCTGCGGCGGCTCGGGCCGCGCTCCGGATGGCCGACACGGAGATCGCTGCCCTGCGCAAACTGCTCGATGACCTCGGCCCGGAGCCGTCGGTCGAGGACCTACTGACCAGCGATGTGGAGTTCCATCGGCTGCTCGCGGTCGGCAGCGGCAATCGAGCCCTGGCCTCGATCATCGACAGCCTGCGGCAGCCGACCTACCGAGCCCGGATCTGGCGGGGCCTGACCCAGGACGACGCGGTGGCCCGGACGTTGTCCGAGCACCGCGCCATCCTCGACGCCATCGAGGGCCGCGATCCCGAGGTGGCCAGATCGTGGGCCACCGTCCACATCGCCGGCGTCGAACACTGGATCCAGGACGCGGTCAACCTCGATGAGGAGCGACCTCCACGAGAACTGCGGAAGGCATCGGGAGGGTCAGTTCGACCACTTCGTCGCGCAACTCCAGCGGAGTACTGACCATCCGGCTGCGCGCCGCCAGCTCCGCGAGCTCGTCGTCGGTCGGCCAGTCACCGAGACCGGCCGCAGCTGTCGCAACGTCGCCCACGCCGATCGCTAGCGTGGTGGCCGTTGCCTGCCAGGACGGATCCACGCCGGGCAGCTGCACGTGGACCGTCCTGGACAGTTCGGGCGCACCCTCGGCCTTCGTCTGGTCGAGCGTGAGATTCCACAGCAGTACGGCGATCCGGTCGCGATCCCGTGATGCCCAGGCCTCGACCAGGCTGCCGCCGCCGTCACCGCTCACGCTCACCGGCAGCTCGACCGGGCCGAGCCGGCTCAGCAGACTCATCGCGTGGAAGCGCGGTTTCGCCAACCCACCAACGGTTTGCAGCCCGAAGCCACCATGCAGGAGCTTCGGCGGTCGGCCCAGCTCCTCGAAGTGGTCCGATGCGACCCAGTAGGCGAGCGCCTCGACCCGCCCGGCCGCCGACCGCATCCCGCGGAGCAGGAACACCCCGGAGAACACCGAGTCGTTGATCGGGTTGAAGTGCCGCGGCGTCACACCCCATTCGGTCCACAGGATCCGCGCATCGCTGAACCCGTGCCGGTCGAGCGACGCCTGGACGTCGAGCGGCGGCGAACCGTAGGTGTGCGTCGACACGAAGTCCACCGGCGTGCCATACCGTTGGGCATGGACCAGGAGATCGTCGACCCACCCGGCCGCGGCTGACGACGGCCCGCCCACCTGGAGGCGGGGATCGACCGACTTTACGGCGGCCGCGGTCACGTCGTACAGCTGCAGCCATTCGGCCTTGGTGCCGGACCAGAAGACCTCGAGGTTGGCTTCGTTCCAGACCTCGAAGTCCCAGGTCAGCACCTCGTCGAGGGTGTAGCGGTCGACCAGGTGCTGGACCAGAGCGCGGACCAGGTCGTGCCAGGCGTCGTACGACGTGGGCGGCGAGATGATCGCGCCGTACTCGAAGACGGTCTTCGTCGGGTCGCTCGCCAGTTCGCGTGGCATGAAACCGAGTTCGACCACCGGTCGGAGCCCGATCCCGAGCAGCTTGTCGTAGATCGCGTCCACGACCGAGAAGTCGTACCCGGACGGACCGAACACGTGCGTGTCGTCGTGGAAGATCGCATGCGCCCGGACGGTGCGGACCCCGATCTCGTCATGCATCCGCCGGAGGGCCTGCTCGAGCTCGACGCCGATCTCGTGACCGCCGGTGCGATCCGTGCAGAGCAGCTGACTGAGTCGCTCGCTGCCGACCATCGGCACCCACGGACGCAGCAACTCGGTGCCCTCGGCAACCGTATCGACGTTCACCTCGACCACGGGTACCGCGCCGTCGGCAACCAACGGAACGGCCCCGATGGTGTGACTCGGCCGCCCGCTCACGGTCACCTCGGGCACACTCGCAACGGCATAGCGGTACGGCGTACCCGGGGTGATCGTGGTGTCGACGTACGGCGGACCTGGGACCGAGAGGACGTCGGCACTGTGGTGATCGACCGGCTCGAGCGGTCCGCGATCACCGGTACCCCGCAGGATCAGGTACCCCGCGGCGCCCTCCACCGGTGACCAGTCGATCGTGACCTGGCCGATCCCGCCGACCGCGGTGATCTCCTTGGGTGGATCGAGTTCCGGGAAGGCGAACTCGCGCTCCTCGTCGCTGCGAAGCGCGATCCGCTCGTCCCAGTCCGTCTGTGCCGATTTCTGGGCGTCCTGCTGCATCAGAAGATCTCCCGTTATTCGAGGCCGGATTCGAACTTCTCCATCGCGATCAGCGGCCGGATCCGGCGCTCGACCGTCCGGCTGGCGAAGCTGCGCCGGATCAGGTCGTTGCCGAAGACGTTGCCGATGGCACCGAGCACCATGGCTTGGTCGAGGGCCAGGTAGCGCTTGGCGATCAGGCCGGACTTCACCGCGACCGAGTCGTAGAACCCACCGCCGCCGTACGCGTGCAGGTTCGTCTCGATGCGGCGGAGGTTGTCGATCGCCTGCCGCGGTGCGTAGGACATCGCCAGGAACGCGGCGTGCGGGGTGACCACGCCGTCGCCGTACGTCGGGTTCGGGTTGGTGCCCTCGCGGCAGCCCTCGAAGCCGGCGTCGAAGTTCGTCGCCTCCAGGTCGGACGGGTAGCCGCCCGGGTCCATCCCGATCGCCTCGACGCCGTAGACGGAGTACCCGCCCTTGGGGTTGGAGGCGGGGGAGAAGCCCCAGTAGCCGTACTTGGCGTCGTCCAGGCCGTGCTCGATGTGCGCGCGGACGGTGAGCGGGTGGTTGATACCCCAGCTGCGCGGGGCCCAGGTCGACTCGGGGACGAACAGGTCGGGCATCAGGGACTCGAACATGTCGCCGCCCCAGGACGGGACGAGTCGCATGCCGCGGTAGGAGTAGGTGCCTTCGAAGACGTCGAGGCCGAGGTACGTGCGGTGCACGCCCTTGGGCTTCTGCTCGACCCAGGACCAGTCGCAGCTGTCCGGGAAAGTGCGGTAGGTGGCGAAGTACTGCGTGTGCGGGACCTGGCCGAGGGCGAAACCGACGTACCCGGCGATGCGGGCCTCGGTGTTGCAGGTGTCGTAGTGGAACTTGCGGTAGTACACGTCCGGGCCGGTGCCGGCGTGGTTGCCCTTGTCTGTCTCTTCGTCCGGTGGTGGGGTCTCGAAGAAGCCGCCGCGCATCAGACCACCGGGGCGAGCCGCGGGGTTGTAGTAGTAGGCGAAGTTCATCTTGTTCAGCAGGGAGTCCGCGAGGGCGCGGGCCCGTGGCTCGGCGTTGCGGACCACCATCAGCGCGCAGGCGAACCAGCCGTTGTCGACACTCGACACGAACGGCGTGATCGCCTTCGTGCCGTCGGGATCGACGTACAGGACCTCGCCGGTGGATTCGTCGTACCAGTTGAAGAACATGCCGCTCGGCTCGTGGTGTACGGCGTTCTTCATCGTGGTGAGCGTCTGCGTGATCCGGCGCAGCGACTCGTGCGGCGAGATGATGCCGAGGTGGCGGGCGACGACCGTACTCCACAGGTAGCCGCCGATGTTGGTGGGTGACGTGTACTTGCTCCGGACCGGGTTGGTGACGGAATCGCCGATGTTGTCGGCGGGCAGCCCGGTCTTCTCGTCGGTCATCGCGACCATGCTGCGCCAGGTGTCGCGAGCCCAGCGGCCGACCAGGGCCTTGTCGTCGCGGCTGGGCTTCCAGCCGCCCTTGAGGAGCTCGGCCGGTGACGGCGTGCCACCGAAGGCGGGTGTGGCGGTTCCGACCAGCGCCGCGGCGCTGGTGGCGGCCAAGAGGGTGCGGCGACTGATGTTGGCGGTCATCGTGTCTCCAGTTATTTGAGGCCAGTGATGGCTATGCCCTTGGTGACGTGGCGCTGGAAGGCCAGGAACATCACCAGCACCGGTACGACGACCACGACCGCGCCGGCCATCAACAGGCCGAAGTTCTGCGCGTTCTGTCCGGTCGAGTACAGCGCCAGGGCGACGGGAAGGGTGTACTTGTCCTCGGTCTGGGCGATCACCAGCGGCCAGAGGAAGTTGTTCCACGAGCCGAGGAAGGTGAGGATGCCGAGGGTTGCGAGCGCGGGCCGGGTCAGCGGCAGCATGATCCGGGCGAAGATGCCCAGCTCACTGGTGCCGTCCACGCGACCGGCGTCCATCAGGTCGTCCGGTAGGCCGAGGAAGAACTGCCGCATCAGGAACACGCCGAACGGCGAGACCAGGAACGGCAGGATCAGGCCGGGGTAGCTGTTGGCCAGCCCGGCGTTGGTGACGAGCACGAACAGCGGTACGAACGTGACCATGCCCGGGATCATCAGCGTGGCCAGGACCAGCACGAAGAGCACGTTGCGGCCCTGGAACCGCAGCTTGGCCAGGGCGTAGCCGATCATCGAGCAGAAGGCCAGGTTCCCGGCCGTCACGATCAGCGCGACGATCGTCGAGTTGAGGAAGTAGCGCGGGAAGCTCGCCTTGCTGAACAGGTCGCCGTAGTTCTGCGTGGTCGGTTGGTCCGGCCACCAGGTCGGCGGGACGCGGAGCAGTTCGCCCTGCGTCTTGAAGCTGCCGAGCAGCATCCAGAGGAACGGCGCGGCCACGGCCACCAGGCCGAGTACCGCGATCAGGTAGATCCACCAGGTACGGCGCATCACTTCTCCCTCAGCAGCCGGAACTGGATGAATGTGATGACCGCGATGACGACGAACAGGATGTACGCCATCGACGTGGCCAGGCCGTAGTTGCCGAAGCCGAACTGCTGGTACGTGTACATCGACACCGAGATCGTGCTGTTCAGCGGACCACCCTGCGTCATCACGAACGGCTCCTCGAAGAACTGCAGGTAGCCGATACCGGTGGTGACGCTGGTGAACAGGACCGTCGGCCGCAGCAACGGCAGGATCAGGTGCCTGAATCGTTGCCAGGGGCCCGCACCGTCGATCTGACCGGCCTCCTCGACCGACTGCGGGATGCCCTGCAGTCCGGCCAGGAAGATGATCATCGCGGAGCCGAAGTTCCGCCAGACCGCCATCGCGATCAGTGACGGCATCGCCCACGTCTTCGACGCCAGCCAGTTGGGCCCGTCGATCCCGACCCAGCCGAGCACGGTGTTCAGCAGGCCGGCGTCCGGGGACAGCACGAACCGCCAGATCACCGCGATCGCGACGATCGACGTCACCACGGGGAGGTAGTACCCGACCTTGAAGAGCGCCTGGAACCGCTTGACGCCACGATCGAGCAACACCGCGGCACCCAACGCGACCACCAGGGTGAGCGGTACGCCGATGACCACGAAGTACGCCGTGTTGAACGCGGCCTTGCGGAACGTCTCGTCCGACAACGCCTTCACGTAGTTGTCGAACCCGACCCCGTTGACCGCGAACGGCGTCCGTAGATCCCGTTGCCGCATGTCGGTGAAGCTCATCCCCAACGACCCGAGCACCGGCCCGGCCGTGAACGCGAGGAAGAGCAGAGCGAAAGGAAGGATGAGGACCCATGCCGCGACGGTTTCCCGGGTGATCCTCCGGCGCGGGCGCCCGGGCGGCGGCGTACGTCGTACCGCCCGAGCGCTCGTCTCGGTGAGGGTGGACATGGGGATCAGCTACCGCCCATGCCTATCTGGGTGGCCTTGGTCTGAGCGGCCTTGGCGGTGTCGGCGGGGGACTGGCCGGCCTTGACCATCTTCTCGATCTCGAGGTCGAACGCGTTCGCGACCTGCTCCCAATTGACCACCGCGGGCGGTGCCTTCGCGTCCTCGAGCTGCTGACCGAAGACCGGCAGCAGCGGGTCGGAGGCGATGCTCGGGTCCTGCCACGCGCTCTTCACCGCGGGTAGGTCGGACGACATCTTGAACCACGACGCCTGCGTCTTGGCATCCGACAGGAACTTGACCAGCTTCCAGGCGCTGTCCTTGTTCTTCGAGTTCTTGAACACCACGAAGTTCGACCCACCGACGAACGACGTCGAGGTCTTCGCCTTCGGGATCCGGAAGACGCCGATGTTCGGCTTGATCGCGTCACCACCGAGTTTCGCGATCGACCCGGCCATCCACGGACCGGAGATGAACATCGGTACCTGGCCGCTGACGAACTGCGCCTCGGTCTGGTTCGGCGGCAGATCGGCGCCGGCCAGCTTGTCGGTGAAGAAGCTCTGGTAGTACTTCAGCCCCTCCTGCATCTCCGGCGTGTCGAAGGTGAACTCCTTCTGGTCGTCGGAGGTCAGGTTCGCCCCGGCGGACCAGGAGAACGGCATCACGGTCTGCCAGGAGCCCGTGCCGCCCGGCTGCAGGTTGATCCCGTACTTGGCGCCGGCCTTCTCCTTCATCGCCTTCGCCATCGCCTTCAGGCCGTCCCAGTCGGTCGGCGGCGTGGTGATCCCGGCCTTCGCGGCCAGGTCCTTGCGGTAGAACACCAACCGGGTCTCGACGTACCAGGGCACGCCGTACTGGGTGCCGCCGACCTTCGTGGTGTCGAGCGCGCCCGGGTAGAAGCCGGCGTTGTCGAAGCCCTGCGGGGTCGGGTCGAGCGCGCCGAGGTCGGCGAACTCACCCATCCACGTCGTACCGACCATCGCGGCGTCCGGCAGCGTCTGCGCGGTGATCGCGGTGGTGAACTTGCTGTGCGCCGCGTCCCAGGGCACCGGCGTGACGCTCACCTTCACGCCCGGGTTGGCCTGCTGGAACTGCTGCATGAGCTTGGGAAGGTTCTCGCCTTCGGCGCCCATCGCCCAGACCGTCAGGTTGCCGGTGGCCGGCCCTTCGCTGACCGTCGTGGTGGCTTGCGCGCCGGTCTCGCCGGAGTCGCTCGACCGTCCGCAGCCGGCCAAGGCCAGTGCTCCGGCAGTCAACACAGCGCTGCCGATCACCAGCCGGCGGCGGATGCTGTGGGTGAACATTCGTTGTCTCCTTACTCGGTTACCTCTGCAGCCCCGTTCGTGCCGCAGCTGACCCGCAGCACGAGTTGTGTCGCCAGTACGTCGTTCCGTGCGCGGGATCGCTCACCCGTCACACGCTCATGCAGGCGCTGTGCCGCCAACCGCCCCAGCTCGGCCATCGGCTGCCGCACCGTCGTAAGTCCGGGCGACACGTACCGTGCCGCCATCACGTCATCCCACCCCGTCACGACAACCTCGCCCGGTACATCGATACCCCTACCTTTGAACGCGGTAAGCATCGCCAGCGCGAGCTCGTCGTTGGCGCACAGCAAACCGTCGGGTCTGCCGGTGGTTGCCTGGAGCACCTTTTCGGCGACCTCCACACCTGCTTCTTCGGTGAGGGGGACCCGTTGGGGCTTGGGTACCTGGAGTCCGCGGCGCTCGTGTGCTTTGGCGAATCCGGCGTACCGCTCGGAGACGTCGTACGAACTGGCGGGGTCACCGACGAAGAGCAGGTTGGTGCGGCTATGGTCGAGCAGTCGCGTGGTGAGCTGCTCGGCGCTGGCCGCGCTCTCACTGCGGATGGAATCGCAACCACTGACCGGCGGATGCGCAATCAGCACTACTGGCACGCCGGCCTTCCGCAATCCCTGCACGGTCGACAGATCCAAAGAGTTGCCGTGGACAACTATCCCGTCGACCCGTCCGGCCAGGTCGCGGACGGTACGCCGAGGATCCGGGTTCCCATGGGTGACGGTGATGACGACGCTCTGACCGTGTTCGCCGGCCCAGCGTTCGTATCCCATCAGCAGGTCGCCGTAGAACGGGCCGGCCAGGTCGGGCAGTACGAGCCCATGCGCCTCATGCCGTTGTACCGCCAGGCTGCGGGCGGCGCGTAGCGGTACGTAGTTGAGCTCCTGCGCCGCCTGGTCGACCCGGGCCCGGGCGTTCGCCGATACCGGTCCAGTCCCTTGCAGGACACGCGAAACCGTCGCGATCGACAGTTTCGCCCGGGCCGCGACGTCGTAGATCGTCGCCGGCCGGCCGGTGGTCCCGGATGCCACGTGGGTGCTCCTCGACTGAAAGTGGAAGCGCTTACAGTTTCCGACCCTGCCCTGTCCCAGGTGCATCGGTCAAGACCTCAGCCTCGATCTGGGACCATGAGCCTGTGACCACACCTGAGCGCCAGGACCAGTTGTTCCTGATCCGGCACGGCGAAACCGAGTGGAGCAAGTCGGGCCGGCACACGTCCGTCACCGACCTGCCGCTGACCGCGGACGGTGAGCGGGTCGCGGCGGGTCTGAAAGACCGGCTGGCGGGGGAGAAGTTCGACCTCGTGCTGACCTCACCCCGGCAACGCGCCCGGCGTACGGCGGAACTCGCCGGCTACCCGGATGCCGAGGTCGACGACGACCTGGTCGAGTGGGACTACGGGGACTACGAGGGCATCACCACCGCGGAGATCCGCAAAACCGTGCCTGGCTGGACGGTCTGGGACAATCCAGTGCCCAACGGGGAAACCCCAGTCCAGGTCGCCGCTCGCCTGGACCGCGTGAACGCCCGCATCGCCGCCGTACCCGGCGACGTCCTCGTCTTCGGTCACTCCCACGCCCTGCGCGCGCTCACCGCCCGCTGGCTGGAACTGGACGTCACCGAAGGCCGTCACTTCGTCCTGAACACAGCCACGATCTCAGTCCTGGGCTGGGAAAGAGGCTCCCCCGCCATCCACCACTGGAACGTGTAACCGGTCAGGCGGTCAGGAGGCTGACGAGGAGGTCGGCGCGGGCTTGCTGGTGGGCGGGGCGGAGGCGCGTGTTGTGGTTGAGGGTGGCTTGGCCGTGCAGGGCGCTCCAGAAGACTTCGGTCAGGGTCTCGGCGTCGCCGTCGGCGTACGGCTCGACCGTGGCGCGGATTGCGTCGAAGGCGTCCTTCAGCACGTCGGGGCTCTCGGCTGCCCCGAAGACCAGGTCCGTGTTCCGCACGAACATCGCGTCGTACACGGCTGGATGCGCCTCGGCGAACTCCAGGTAGGCGTTCGCCAGCCCGCGTAGCCCGTCGGCGGCGCTGCCGCGGCGGAGGACGGTGGTCAGTTCTTCGATGCCTTCCAGGGCGACGGCCGTGGCGATGGCGTCCATGTTCTTGAAGTGGCCGTAGAGGACGGGCTGGCTGTAGTCGACCTTCTCGGCGAGGCGGCGGGTGGTGACGGACTCCCACCCCTCGGCCTCCGCGAGCTCCCGCGCGGCGCGGACGATCAACTCGCGCCGCTCCTCGCGGGCTCGTTCCCTACGTGTCTGACTCGGCATAGACCGGATGTTAGCACCGCTAGACAATCTAGCGACGGCAATGTTAGCGTCGCTAGGAAAATTAGCAACGCTAGACATTGGAGAACCTCGATGCGCCGCTTCACCACCGTCCTGACCATCCTGCTCGGCATCTTCCCGCTGACGTTCGGCACCCAGTTCCTGTTGGCCGGGCACAGCGCCGCCGCCAACTTCGGCATCGACCCGTGGCCGACCGGCACAGCGGCCGGGTACTTCGCGGTGAAGGGGATCCGCGACATCGTCCTGGGCCTCAACCTGCTGACCCTGTTCGCACTCGGTCAGCGCCGCGCGACCGGCGTCCTGATGGCGATCACGTCGCTCGTTCCGATCGTCGACATGATCACTGTGTTCACCCACGACGGCCCCGCCGCCACCGCCCTCGGTGTCCACGGCCTCACCGCCGCGGTCGTCCTCCTCGACGCCTTCCTGCTGCTCCGCGAGCGCAAGCCCGCCGCCGACCTCGCTCAGCCGGTCGCGGTCCACTCGTAAAGCGCGATCGTGCACAACTCGCGGAATCCCAGTGCGGCGTACACGGACCGTCCAGCAGACGACGAGCCGAGTACGCCGTACTCCGCAACCGGCCCGGCGTCGCGAAGGGCGGCGTACGTGATCGCCGCCCCGATCCCGCGCCGCCGCGCCTCCGGGACGGTCATCACGAAGTACACGCCGGCAACGCCCGCACCGAGGAAGACCGCCGTGGTCGCAACTGCCCTACCGTCGATCCGACCGAGGTAGTGGCGCCACGGATCGCCGTACCCGAGCTTCTGGTACACCGATGCGACCCACCGCGCCTCTCGCTCACCCTCGCCGAACCCCCGCCCGAGAGTCGCCTCCCAGACCGCAAGCGCCTCGTCGTCCTCGACCCGCGTGATCTCCAACCCCGGTACGGTGTCTGGCGCGATCAACTCCGGGATCCGGACGGCCATCCCCGGCTCACTCCCGGCCGACGTGAAGCCGGCCGCGACGAGTCGCGTACCCAGGTCGTCCGGACGCATCGACGGCCCGACGTGCCAGTTCCCCGGCACACCGTGATTCTTCAACTCCAGCAGGGATTCCGCGATCACAGCGTCGGCGTCCACAAGGTCAGCCGCCACCACCGCGTTGTGGTAATCGATCGGCGATCCACCGATCGTCCACCGCACCTCCGGCGTCTCCCGCTGCCGCCCGCCACCGGCCGCGCCCATCGCCATCAGCAAATCGGCCGCGTTGTCCTCGATCGCCCGCACCAGCTCAGCGTCGTCCATCACCCCAGTCTGATCGATCAGCCGAACGCACCGCGATGGGTTTCCAGCCAGGCGCGGAACGTCCCCGCCGGACGACCGAGAACCCGCTCGACATCAGCGGTCAGCGTCTTCTCCCCACCACTCCGAATCAGCTCGGCGCCGCGAAGCGCAACCGACACGACAGCCTCATCAAGCCCCGCGGCCCGCAACTGCTCGGCCGCAACGTCCGGCGGTACGTCGGTCACCGTCAACGTCCGCCCGAGGACCTCAGCCAACTGTGCAACCTGATCCGGCACGCTCAACAGCTCCGGCCCGGTCAGGGTGTAGATCTGGCCGTCGTGTTCCGCCGACAGCAGCGTTTCGGCGGCAACGGCCGCCACATCCCGCGGATCCACGAAGGCGTGCACGCCTGCCCCGGTCCGGTTCGGGATCGGCTGTCCGGCCCGGATCGCAGGCACCCACGCGAACATGTTCGACGCGAAGCCGGCGGGTCGCAGGATGGTCCACGCGAGCCCGCTCTCCTGAACCGCCCGCTCACCGGCCGCATGCCAGTTGCCGGGCATCCCCTCGTCGGTGCTGCCGATTGCCGATAATTTGACGATCTTCCGCACCCCGCCGGCGACGGCCGCCTCGACCATCGCCCGGTCGTGCTCCGGCACCCGCGGTCCGGGCGCGCTGAGCAGGAAGACCGCCGAGACATCATCGGTTGCCCGTCGCAAAGAATCCGGGTCTTCGAAATCCCCTTGGACTACAGGGACTCCGGACACCCGCCGAGGATCTCTTGTCATCGCGCGGACGGAGGTGCTGCGGGCAACCAGTTGACGGACGAGCTCGCTCCCGATGGTGCCGGTCGCACCAGTAACCAGAATCATGTCCCCACTCTGTGCAGGACCCCTCGCGACCGGATAGGAGCTTTCGGTACTACGGATGCCACCACCAACTGGCTACGCTCGAAGCGTGCCCGAACCGTGCATCGAGGAGATCACCCAGGACCGCGTCGGCGGTCCGGTCGGCCATGAAGGTGCACCTGGATCCGGCGCGCTCGGTGCGGTCGCCGCCGTGACGATGCTCCCTCCGGACCCCTCGGCCACGGTCGTCTGGCGGATGACGGTCAGCGGCGAGAGCGACGTACTGGTCGCAGGGCCTCGGACCAAGGCGGCGTACCACGCGAGTAAGGAGCTGCCGGTTTGCCTGCGGATGAGGATTCGGCCGGGCTGGGCGATGCCGCTCCTGGGGACACCCGCAGATGATCTGGTGGATCGGGTGGTGCCGTTGAGTGCGCTGTGCGGTCCATCGGCGCTCCGGTTGGGCGAACGACTGGCCACCCACCGCGATCACCCCGACCAAGCGGTCCACCTGATCGGGCGCTATCTGCTCGAGCGCCTCCCGCGGCGCCTGCCCGACCGGTTCGAACTCGTCGAAGCAGCCGCCGACGTGTTGTCCGGACCGGGCACGGTGGCAGACACCGCGAGGCGGCTCGGGGTGAGTGATCGCTATCTGCGTCGGGTCTTCCGCCAAGCAGTAGGCGTCTCACCAAAGCATTTCGCCCGGATCGCTCGGGTGCGCGGCGTGATCAACGAGGCTCGGCACTCCTGGTCCGACGCTGCGGCCGGCGCCGGGTACACGGACCAGTCGCACCTCATCGCCGACTTCCGCTCCCTGATGCGAGTCACCCCAGCCGCCTTCGCGACCGGTCAGGTCCCGCTCAGTAGCTGCTGATTCAGCCGGGTAAGGCGTTCCATTGTTCGAGGGTCGAGACCAGGAGCGTTGTGGTGGGGAGGGCCAGGATCTCGGTGCGGGTGACGAACTTCGCCTCGGTGGCGTCGTCACCGGCAGTGAGAGAGCCGCCGATCGCGGTCGCCTCGTAGTCGCGGATCACGTAGAGCTGGCCGGCCGGACCCTCGCGCTCGACCTCACCGACCAACCCGCCGACCTCCACGGTCAGACCGGTTTCCTCCGCAACCTCCCGCGCCACGGCGGTCGGATCGTCCTCACCAGGCTCGACCCGCCCGCCGGGGATCGCCCACAGCCCGCGCCCGGGCTCGTTGGCTCTGCGCACCACGAGTAGCCGGCGCTCCTCGTCGTACACGAGCGCACCCACACAGTCGACCCGCCGCCTCTCCATGCCACCCTCCATGCCTCCTCGATGCCACCGCAGAATAGGCCGTCTGGGGACAAGTACCAGGGCTCACGCGTGAACGCGGATAGCATCAGCGGTGACAGCAGGCTTTCGAAGGGATCCGGACCGCTCGTGCGCATCGATCTGCACACACACTCGAACCGCTCGGACGGCACCGACCCGGTGGACGTCCTGATCGCGCACGCCGCGCAGGCGGGTCTCGGTGTGATCGCGCTCACGGATCACGACACGGCCGACGGCTGGGCCGAGGGACGCCGCGCCGCGGAGGACGCCCGGGTCGGATTCGTCCCGGGCATCGAGATCTCCTGCAAGCTCAACGGGATCAGCGTCCACCTGCTCGGGTACCTGCCGGATCCGTCGTACCCGCCGCTGGCCGAGGAGTTGCGGATCGTCCGCGACGGCCGCACCGACCGGATCCCGTCGATCGTCTCCCGGCTGAACGCCGTCGGTGTGTCGCTCACCGTCGACGAGGTGCTCGCCCAAGCCACCGGTACGCCGTCAGTCGGCCGGCCGCACGTGGCCGACGCGCTGGTTGCCAACGGCACGGTCGCGAACCGGACCGAGGCCTTCGACCGGTTTCTCGCCGACGGGCGGCCAGGACACGTGTCGCACTACGCGATCGATCCAGGCCGGGCGATCGAGCTCGTCCGCGCGGCCGGTGGCGTGCCCGTGATCGCCCACCCGTGGGGACGTTCCAGCTACAAGGTGATGACCGCGGAGACCATCGGCCGGATGGTCGAGGACCACGGCCTGGCCGGTATCGAGGTCGACCACCAGGACCACTCGCCGCAGTCCCGGACGGCGTTGCGCGCGATCGCGCAGGACCTCGGCATCATCTACACCGGCTCCAGCGATCATCATGGCGCCGGCAAGATCGACCACGACCTCGGGGTGAACTCCACCGAGCCGGAGCAGTTCGCGCGGCTGCTCGAGGTCGCCACGAAGAACGCGTCCGCCGCCCCCGACGCTCAGGTCCCCGAGGCCTACCTGCCGTGAACAGTGTCATCAACATCGGGCTGTTCACCGAGGTCATCGTCACGCTGTTCGTGATCATGGACCCGCCGGGCACGGTGCCGGTCTTCATCTCGTTGACCGCCGGACAGTCCCGTGCGGTCCGGAAGAAGGCCGCCTGGCAGGCGGTGCTGGTCGCGTTCGGAGTGATCGTCGTGTTCGCGGCGTTCGGGCAGCAGATCCTGCATCACCTCGGCATCACGCTGCCGGCGCTGCAGTGCGCCGGCGGCCTGCTGCTCCTGCTGATCGCCCTGCAGTTGCTGACCGACACCGCCGAGGACCCGGTCCAGACAAAGAACGTCAACATCGCCTTCGTCCCACTCGGTACGCCGTTGCTCGCCGGACCAGGCGCGATCGTCGCCACGATGGTGTTCGTGCAGCGGGCGAACGGGTCGCTGCCGGACGTGGTCGCGATCTCGGTCGGCATCATCGCGATCCACCTGATCATGTGGCTGACACTGCGGTTCTCCGGCCTGATCATGCGGCTGCTGGGCGAGAACGGCGTACTCCTGGTCACGCGGATCGCCGGTCTGCTGCTGAGCGCGATCGCCGTCCAGTTGGTCGCCGACGCGGTCACCGACTTCATCAAGGCCGGCTGATGGACGATCTGCTGCCGGGGATGCCCTCGCGGTTGTTCGTGGCGACACCGACCAAGCTGCTCAACTTCGCGGACTGCAAGCGCAAGTACCGCTACACCTACCTGGAGACGCCCCGGCCGCCGAAGGGTCCGCCGTGGGCGCACAACACGGTCGGGGCGATCGTCCACGAGGTGCTCGCCGACTTCTTCGGTCGCTGGCCGGCCGCTCGTCGTACGCCGGACGAGGTCGTCGCCAAGATGCGGTCGAGCTGGCGCAGCGAGGGCTTCCGGGACGAGCAACAGTCGCTCGACTGGCGGGACCGCTCGACCGACATGGTGCTCGGGTACCTGCGGGATTCCGATCCGTACTATGAACCCCGCGGAGTCGAGCGTACGGTCGCCTTCACCACCGAGCGTGCTTCCTTGCGCGGGCGGGTGGACCGGATCGACGAGCGTCCCGCCCGCGACGGGAGTGGCGGGACCGAGCTCGCGATCGTCGACTACAAGACCGGCCGGCGCCCGCTCACCTCGACGGACGCGCGGTCGTCGCTGGCAATGGCGCTGTACGTGCTGGGTTCGCGCCGGGTGCTGCACCGGCCGTGCACCCGGGTCGAGCTGCATCACCTGCCGACCAACACCGTTGCCGCGGCCGACCACGACGACGAGTCGCTCGCCCGGCACCAGCGCCGCGCCGAGTCGATGGCCGACGACGCTGCCGCCGCCGAGGTCCGCTGGCGTGAGGGCCTGACCCCGGCCGAGGCCGACGACGCGTTCCCACCCGAGCCCTCCGCGCTCTGCGGCTGGTGCGACTTCGCCCGCATCTGCCCCCAAGGCCGCCGCGAATCCCCACCCCGCGACTCCTGGGCCGGCCTCGACGACGCAACCCCCGTCCCGATGCAAGACGCAGGCTGACTCAGCGCCGTGTGCGTGTGGTGCCAGCGGGGTGGTCGACGCTGGGGGCAACCAAGAGAGGGGTTCGCCTGATGACTTTCGGCAAACTGTCGATGCCTGGAGCAACGCTGCACTACGAGGTGACCGGAGCCGGACCGGTGCTGCTGTTGATCTGCGGTGGGAAAACGGATGCGGCGATCTTCGGCGGGATCGCCGGTCAGCTCGCCGCCGGCTACACCGTGGTCAGCTACGACCCGCGGGGCAACTCGCGCAGTGCGTACGACGGAGTGCCCGACGACGGGCCCGGTCCCGGGGCGGCGGAGGCGCTGGCCCTGCTCGAGGAGGTTGCCGGGGACGAACCGGCGTACGTCTTCGGGAGCAGCAGCGGCGCGATCGCCGGACTCGAACTGATCACCCGGCACCCGGAGCGGGTCCGGCGGCTGGTCGCCCATGAGCCGCCGTGTGTCGAGGTGCTCCCGGACGCGGTCGCGGCGGGTGCGTTCTTCGCCGACGTCGAAGCCACGTACCGGGCAGACGGTCCCGAGGCAGCCGAGGCGAAGTTCATCCACGGGATCGGGGCGGACCAGGGCGAGCCGCCGCGGCTGGAGAACGTGCCGCCCGCGATGCTGGAGATGTTCCTGCGGATGCAGGCGAACACCCCGGTCTTCTACGAGCACAAGCTGCTGCCGTTCACCAGGTACGCACCGGACCTGGAGGCGCTGGCGGCTTCGGCGGCGAAGATCGTGCCCGCGGTCGGTGTCACGTCGGCCGGCTTCCTGCCCGGTCGGCCGATCCAGGTCATCGCCGAGCGCATCGGCCGTCCGGTGGTCCGCTTCCCCGGCGACCACGTCGGGTACGCCGCCGATCCGGTCGGCTTCGCCGGCGTACTCGCCGAGGTTCTGGCCGCCGACTGACCCCGCGGTACCAGCGCCGTGTGCGCGGGGTGCCAGCGGTGGCGTGGACGCTGAGGGTGATGAGAGAGGGGATTGCCTGATGGGTGCGAAGACTGTGAACAAGCTGGTGGTACCGGGTGCGACGCTGCACTACGAGGTGACCGGGTCGGGTCCGATGCTGCTGTTGATCCCCGGCGGTGGGACGGATGCGGGTGTGTTCGACGGGATCGTCGGGCAGCTCGCGGCGGAGTACACCGTCGTGGCCTATGACGTCCGTGGGAACTCCAGGAGCCGGTGCGAGGGTGAGCCCGAGGACGCGCGGCTCGACCGGATGGCCGACGACGCGCTGGCACTGATCGACACGGTGTCGCCGGACGAACCGGCGTACGTGCTGGGCAGCAGCAACGGCGCGATCACCGGTCTCGAGCTGATCACCCGCCACCCGGACCGGATCCGGATGCTGGTCGCGCACGAGCCGCCGTGCACCGAGGTGCTGCCGGACGCGGACGACGCTCGCGCGTTCTTCCAGGAGGTGTACGACACCTTCTGGAAAGAAGGGCTGGCCGCGGCCGACGTGGTGTTCATGATGGGCACCGGGCTGGCCGACGACGCGATGCCGCCGATGGTGGATCTGCTGCCGGAGTACCGCGAACTGGCCGAGCGGATGGAGGCCAACATTGGCACGTTCTACGGCCATCAGCTGTTGCCGTTCACCCGGTACCAGCCGGACCTGGACGCACTGAAGATGGTTGCCGACCGCATCGTCCCGGCCGCCGGGCTGGGTTCGGGCATGCAGCTGCCCGGGCGGCCGATCCACGTCATCGCCGAGCACCTCGGGTGGCCGGTCGTGCTGTTCCCGGGTGGGCACGCCGGCTACGCCAGCCATCCGGTGCCGTTCGCGACCCACCTGGCCACCCTCCTGAAGGCTGATGCCGCCTGAGTCACCGGTCCGGGCGCGGGTCTGAGGGGTCCCGCGGCCGGACCGGTATGCGCAGACCGGTTAATTGTGTTGACGGCCGATCTCGCGGCGCTGTAGCGTCCGTTTCCTTTCCTTGACAACGGCGTGGATCAGCCATGCCCGTCACAGTGGTGTCCGAACCCCCGGGTCCTGACGGATCCGGGGTAGTTCTGCGTGCCGCTGGACCCCCGGACACCACCTCGCAGAACTGAGAGGAGGTTGCCGTGGGCGTCTATTGGGCGATCGGCGTACGGTCGTTCCGGCGCTTCTCGACGTACCGGATCGCCACCGCGTCCGGTGCGTTCACCAACACCGTGTTCGGGTTCATCCTGTGCGGTATCTACCTGACCCTGTGGCACGAGCGTCCGGGCCTCGGCGGGTACGACGCTGCGGACGCGCTGACGTTCGTGTGGCTGCAGCAGGGACTGCTGATGCCGGTCGGGATCTGGGGTTCCACGACGACGGGGGAGCTGGGGGAGCGGGTCCGCAGCGGTGAGATCGCGGTGGATCTCTACCGGCCCACGCACCTGTTGCTCTGGTGGTTGTCGGTCGACCTCGGGCGGGCGATGTTCCAGTTGCTGGCGCGCGGTGGGGCGCCGTTGCTGGTCGGAGCGCTGGTGTTCGACCTCAGGTTTCCCTCGACGCCGCTGACCTGGCTCGCGGTCGCGGCCGGCGTGTTCCTGGCGATTCTGGTCAGCTTCGGGATCCGGTACCTGGTCGCGCTGTCCGGGTTCTGGATCACCGACACGCGGGGGACGGAGCAGTTGGCGCTGGTCCTGTCGACGTTCTTCTCGGGGATGATCCTGCCGCTGGCGGTGTTCCCGGGCGTGATCGGAGACATCGCCAGGGCGACGCCGTGGGCCGCGACCATGCAGGTGCCGATCGACATCTGGCTCGGCCGGAACCCGGGCGGGACCGGCTCGGCCCTGCTGTTCCAGCTGGGCTGGATCGTGGCTCTCCTGCTCGGCGCCCAACTGGTGACCTCGGTCGCCACCCGCAAGGTGGTGATCCAGGGTGGTTGAACGAGTGCTCCGGGCACCGTCGCAGTACTGGATGCTGATCATGATGTGGATCCGGTCGTCGATGGCGTACCCGGCGTCGTTCGTGCTGATGTTGTTCAGCTCGATGGTGCTGACGGTGATGGACTTCGTCGCGATCGTGCTGATGTTCAGCCACATCTCGTCGTTCGGCGGGTTCTCGCTGGCGGAGATGGCGTTGCTCTACGCAACGGCCTCGATGACGCTGGGGATCGCGGACCTGTTCACCGGGTCGATCGAGCGGGTCGGCGAGCGGATCCGGACCGGGACGTTCGACGTCTATCTGATCCGGCCGGTGCCCGCGTTCCTGCAGACCACGGCCGACGGCTTCGCGCTGCGGCGGCTCGGCCGGCCGTTGCAGGCGCTGGTCGTGATGGTGTTCGCCCTCAACCGGCTGGACGTGGACTGGACCGTTGCCCGCGGCATCGTGATGGCGGTGTCGATGATCGCCGGATCGGTGATCTTCGGTGCGATCTTCGTGCTCGGCGCGGCGTTCCAGTTCCTCGCGGTGGACTCCGCGGAGCTGGCCAACTCGTTCACGTACGGCGGGCAGACGATGACGCAGTACCCGTTGACGGTCTTCGGGAAGGAGATCGTGCGGGCCGTTACGTTCGTCGTACCGCTTGCCTTCGTCAACTACTACCCGGTGCTGTACCTGCTGGGTAAGCCGGCCCCACTGGGCCTGCCGTCCTGGATCGGTCTGTTGTCCCCGCTGGTCGCCGTCGTGATGGTCGCGTTGGCCGCACTGGCGTGGCGGGGCGGTCTTCGTCGCTATCGCAGTACAGGGAGCTGAGTTGCCAGTCATCGAGTTGTCGAACGTGTCACGAGCTTTCACCGTGACGTCGCGGAACGGGTTCCGCCGTACGCGCCGGGAGGTCCGGGCGGTGGACGGGTTGTCGTTCAGCGTCGAGCCGGGCGAGGTGATGGGCTACATCGGACCGAACGGTGCCGGGAAGTCGACCACGATCAAGATGCTCACCGGGATCCTGGTTCCTTCGGGTGGGTCGATCCGGGTCGCCGGGGTGGATCCGTTGCGGAATCGGCTGAAGCTGGCCAAGCGGATCGGGGTCGTCTTCGGCCAGCGCACCACGCTGTGGTGGGACCTGCCGTTGAAGGACTCGTTCGCCGTACTGCAGAAGATGTACGACGTACCGCTCGCACGGCACCGGGAGAATCTCGCCACCTTCGTGGAACTGCTGGATCTCGGCGATCTCCTCGATGTCCCGGTCCGTCAGCTCTCACTGGGCCAGCGGATGCGTGGTGATATCGCGGCGGCACTGCTGCACGATCCCGAGATCGTCTACCTCGACGAGCCCACCATCGGACTCGACGTGATCAGCAAGGCGCGGCTGCGCGAGTTCCTGGCCCAGATCAACGCGGATCGCCGTACCACCGTCATCCTCACCACCCACGACCTCGACGACATCGAGGCGCTGTGCACCCGGGTGATGGTGATCGACCACGGCCACCAGATCTTCGACGGCACGCTGGAGCAGCTGAAATCCAGCCAGTCCGCGCCGCGAACCCTGGTCGTCGACCTGGCCTCCTCGCTCCCGCCCATCCAGGTCGACGGCGCCACCGTGATCAAGGTCGACGGCCCCCGCCAGCACCTGACCTTCCCCACTTCGACCAGCGCCGCACCGCTGCTGTCCCAGATCGCCGCCAACTACCCGCTCGTCGACCTGTCCGTTTCCGAACCCACGATCGAATCCGTCATCACCCAGCTCTATACGCCTGTCACCGGGTGAGCCCGCCCGACCGGTGAGCTGCGCCCGTACGCCGTTCCTGGGCTCCGTCGTCCAGCCCCGCGGAGATTCCGTCCCGGGTCCGGCCCGGTGCCGGTGCCTGGGATCGCGGGAGGGTCTGTAGTTCGGTCTGCATCACCTTGGTGAACCCGTCCTGGCCGCGGACCATGCCGTCGAGATCGATGCCCTGCGGCAGCACCGGAGCGGCGTCGAAGACGCGCGTGTGGGCCGCGACCAGGAACGTCCGCATGATCGCGTCGCTGCCACGTTTCATCTCCGGACCCTGGACCAGGCAGTAGGCGGCGTCGATGAACGCCTGCCGCTGGCCCGGGTCCTGTGGATCGGGTGTCGCGCCCGCGGCCCGTTGGGTCTCCAGCTCGCCAAGGGCCTCGAACGCGGCCCGGCGCAGGACCTCTCGGTCCTCCTTCGCCGCCGTCACGGTCAGCACCTCCGAACCGCCGAACTGGTTCCGCCGCAAGAGGTTTCCGTTGACCGTCCGGCCGTCGCGCAACCGAACCTGGTTCTGGAGCTCGTCCCCGGACTCTCCGAACCGGTCCAAGGCAGTCTGCTCCAGCTCCGTCAGCATCCGGTGGGCGGGCGATCCCACTTCCCGCCCGCCGACGTGCGGCGAAAGCCGGTACATCATCGAGCTCTCGATCGGCGTCCGTACGTCCTCGGCGTCAGCACCCGGTCGCGTCCACTGGCCCTGCATCGCCACCTGATGCCGCCACTCGGTCACATGCTGGAATGCCGTCTCGAACGCGGCGACGCGCTCTTGCGGACTCGTGGCCTCGGCCAGCCGGGCATCCAGCACCGCCAGCGCCGCGTTCGCCTCCGCGGCCTGAACGGCCGCGAATCCACCCACCTGATCCCACGCAGCCGGATTGTTGGTCACCTTCACGACATTCGGTGTCGGGAAACTCCGCGCAGTGATCCGCTCCGCACTAGCAGCCATGCCCGGCACGCTACTACGCGACAGTTTCAGTCCGGGTGTGGACAACTCGGGTGCGTTACGGAACACAGGGAGGTGTGACTTGGGGGTGGTGGGGTCGTTGAAATCCGGGTAGGACCCAACCGGAACCGTGATTCGGGGGTAGACAGGGTATGCCGACGATGACGGATGAGCCTGCGGTGGCGCTCGGTCCGCCGGGCGACGGGCCTGGGTTCGTCGAGTGGGTGCGGCCGCACCTGCCGGCGATGGCTCGGCTGGCGGCCCGGCTCGCGGTGGGTGCCGACCGGGACGACATCGTCCAGGACGCGCTCGCGCGGGCATGGTCCAAGCGGGGGCAGTACGACGCCACCCGCGGGACCGCCTCGGCCTGGCTGCTCGCGATCACCGCGGACCAGGCCCGGAAGGCGGCGCGGCGACTCCGGCCGGCGAACGAGTTCGACGACCACGACGGACCGGTCTCCCGGCCGGACCTGGACGCCCGGATGGACGTCGACCACGCGCTCACCTCTCTGTCGGCACGACAGCGCCTCGCGGTGGACTGCTACTACTTCGCCGACCTGTCGATCGCCGACACGGCCGCGGTGATGGGCTGCTCCGAAGGCACCGTCAAGTCCACCCTGTCCGACGCGCGGTCCCGCCTGCGCACCCTGCTGGAGGTCAGCGAATGAACCCGACCGACGAGGTCGACGACCTGCTGACGCGGGCCGGTGCGCGCTGGCGCGCCGACCAGCCGTCAGCTCCCGAGCCTGACCTCGACCAGCTCGTCAACGGCCGCCGCCGCCCGCGCCGCTGGGTCCCGGCCCTGGCCGCCGCCAGCGTCGCCGCTATCGCGGCCGCCGCCCTCACCGTCCTCCCGGACGGCTCCGGTCAGTCGGCGGCAACCCCGCCCGGCGGGTCCGAGCAAGCATTTGCCCCCAGCAACCAAACGCCGAACGACGACCTCCTGGTCAAGCCCGGTGACAAGGTCCGGGTCAGCGGCCGGGTGGTCGCTGCGCCCGGCAAGCCGGCGGTGTTCTGTGCACCGTTGGCAGTCAACGCAATCGGGTATCCGCCGGGGCAGGAGCCCGCGCCGTCCTGCCCGGCGGAGTTCGCCGTGACGTTGCGAGGCGTGGACCTCGCTCGTCTGACCGGTGCGAGGGTGACCAAGGGCGTCCGGACCGGGACCGCAACCCTGACCGGTATCTGGGGTGCCGACCGCTCCATCGACGTACAGGAACAGGCTGCGCCGACGGAGGTGGTTCAGACACCGTTGCCGGAGCTGCCGTGCCCGCCGCCGGCCGGTGGTTGGGTGTCGAAGCCGAGCAACGTCAGCTCGCCGGCGGTGCAGGCCTTCCTGGACGCGCACGCCGATCAGTTGATGGGCCCGGTCGTCTACTACCCGAACGGCACCGCCCGGAACGCACCGGTGGTGATCATGATCGGTGTCGCCCATGGCGATCTCGCCGCGCTCCGGAGCGCGTTCGAGCAGGTGTACGCCGGCAACCTGTGCATGACCCCGGTCCTGCTCAGCCGCGGTGACACCGATCGGATCAGCAATGCCTTCCAGCAGTTGTCCGACCGGAAGGATCTCGGCATCTACATGACCGGCGGCTCGGGCATGACCGGCGGCCCGATGCCGATCAGCCTGCTGGCCTACACCGAGACCGTGAAGACCGCGCTGAATCCGATCGGTCTCGACCTGCTGAATCTCGTCCCGTCGGTCAAACCGGTCCGCTGACCGTCAGACCAGGTTGTCGAAGCGGCTGCTGTCGTGGAAGAAGTCGACAAGGATGCGCGCGGTGGCGGCCGGCTGCTCGATCGCCGGTGAGTGACCGGCGTCGGGCACAACTTGCGCCTCCACGCCCAGAGCGTCGGCCATCGCACGCTGGACGGTGATCGGCCAGCCGTCGTCCGAGGCGCCGTACACGACCTGCTTGCGTACGTCGGTCTTGGCGAGCCGGTCGGTCTTGTCCTCGGCGTCCAGGAGGCGTCGGGTGATTTCGGCCAGGCTGACCGGGTTGTTGGCCGTGAAGCGCTTCCGGAGGAAGGCGGCGATGTCCTCGGGCGGAGCGACGTACCCGGGGTTCTTCACGTCGTGCTCGAGCTTCAGGTCGTAGACCTGCTCGATCGGCAGGTTGTCGAGCCCGAACGCGAGCATCTGCAGGCCCTGCAGCGTCACCTCGTCCGTGAACGCGCTCGGACCCGAGCACAGCAGCGTGATGGTCGAGAACACCGATGGATCGGTCAGCACCGCCTCGCGCGCGACCAGTCCGCCGAAGGAGTGCCCGACGAGCTGGCTGTAGCCGCCGAGCGCCTTGCTCATCGCCACCACGTCCGCGCCGAGCTCGGCCAGCGTGTACGCCGTGCGCTCGGCGGTACCCGGGGTTTCGTGCTGACCGCGCTGGTCGACCGCCACGGTGCGCCAGCCGTACCGGCACAGGTGGTCGACCAGGGGAGTGAAGTCCTCCTTGCTGCCGGTCCACCCGGGGACGAGCAGCACCGTGCCGAGCGGCGTACCGATCTGCGGCACGGCCATCAGCGTGGCGAACGAGCCACGGTCGGTCTCGAGGGTCGCGGGGTGCACCCCATCGGGCAGCGTCATCGTGCGCGGCGTACTCACAAGTAAAGAGAGTAACCGCTCCGCCGGGCCGGACCGGCTCGGCGGTGGCGGGCGGGACTCGCTTGGCGGTGGCGGCGGGACCGGCTTGGCGGTGGCGGGCGGCGTTCCGCGGTGCGGCACAATGGCCGCGTGCCTCGCACTCTCGCGGTTGCGAACCAGAAAGGCGGCGTGGCCAAGACGACCACCGTCGCGACACTCGGCGCTGCCCTGACCGAGCTCGGTCAACGGGTGCTGGTCGTCGATCTCGACCCGCAGGCGTGCCTGACGTTCTCCGTCGGCATCGATCCGGAGGACCTGGACAAGTCGATCCACCACGTGCTGCTCGACAAGGTGAGCGCACCGGACGTGCTGGTCGAGTTCGACGACGCGCCGGATCTGATCCCGGCGACGATCGAGCTCGCGACCGCGGAGGTGCGGCTGGCGCAGGACAGGGCGCCGGAGCAGGTCTTGCGGACCGCGCTCCGGCCGTTGTTGGCGTCGTACGACTGGATCATCGTGGACTGCCCGCCCACCCTCGGCCTGCTGACGGTGAACGGGCTGACCGCGGCGTCCGACGTACTGATTCCCTTGCAGTGTGAGACGTTGGCGCATCGTGGCGTAGGGCAACTACTTGACACGATCCACGACGTGCAGGTGCTGGCCAACCCGAATCTCCAGGTGCTCGGGGTGCTGCCGACGCTGTATGACGGGCGTACGACGCACGCCCGAGCGGTCCTGGAGACGATCGCGGACACCTACTCGCTGGAGGTGCTGGAGCCCGCGATCCCGAAGTCGATCCGGTTCGCCGAGGCGCCGGCCATCGGCGAGACCGTCCTCAGCACGGCACCGACCTCGCCGGGTGCGAAGGCCTACCGAGCTTTGGCCTCCGCGCTGCTCTGACGACGCAGGCGATGCCGGAAGCGCCACAGCGGTACGCCGATCAACGCCAGCAGCACCAGGAACGGCAGGACCGCGCCGAGCGCCGTGGCCAGTGCGGAGAACGTGGTGGTGAAAGCGTTCCAGCCGCCCTTCAGACCGGCGAGGAAGCCGTGATCCGGGTCCTTGGGCTCGGCCACCGGGGCACTCTTCCCGGTCACCGTCAGGTTGAGGGTGGCGAGGTCGGTCTGCAGGGAGAGGTTCTTCTGCTTGGCCAGCAGGGATTCGAGGTCCGCCTCGCGCCGGGTGAGCTCGCTCTCGACGGAGACGATCTCGCCGATCGTGTTCGCCTTCGCCATCAGTGCGCGCATCCGGTCCAGGCTGGCGCGCTGGGACTCGATCCGGCTCGCCACGTCGACGACCTGCTCGGTGACGTCGGTGGACTCCTGGTGAATCTGCAGCCGGTCGCCGAGGGCGGACAGTCGCTCGACGGCTGCGTCGTACGACTTGGTCGGCACCTTGAGGACGAGGTTCACCTGGGTGATCTTGCCGTCGGTGTCGCTGCCGGTGTCCTCGGACGAGACCTGACCGTCCAGACCGGCGATCGCGGTGATCGCCTTCTGCCGGGTCGCGGCGACGTCGTCGGCCTTGATGGTGAGCGAACCGGTTTTGATGATCGCGCGCGTGACGGACGGCTGTTCCTGCGGCTGCTGTCCCTGGGCCGGCGCTTGCGGCTTGTCGGGTACTGCCTTGCCGGCCGAGTCGGCTCCCTGCTGAACAGGTGCCGCGGCGCCTTCGCTCGTGGACGTGTTGTCGTTGCCGCTGGCCCCACACCCCGCCAGCAGCGCCAAACCCAGCGCCCCCAGCGCCAGACCTGTGGTTCGCCTCATCACCCAGCCCCTCTCTCGTGGTTTCGACCTAGGACGGTCCACGAGGGGCTGGGTGTTGCGGGCTTAGATCACCGTTCGGGAACGGTTACTCAGGTGCCGTGAACAACGGCATCGTCGCCGGTGCCGCCTTCTCGGTCTTGCGGTCGGCGCGCTTGGCGGTCTTCTTCGCGGGCTTCTCGGCCGGCTCCGCGGCGCTGTCCGCGGGCTTCGACTCCGCGGCCTTGAACCCAGCGGCCTTCGGCTCGCCGCTCTTGGACTCGCTGGCCTTGGACTCGCTGGCCTTGGACTCGGTGGTCTTCGGCTCGGCGGCCTTCCGGGTGCGGGTGCGCGTGCGCTTCGCCGGTTGAGCGTCTGCCTCGGCCGGCTGGGCCGCCTGGACGTCGGCCTTCGCGACCTCGGCCTTCGGGGAGTCGGCCTTTGCGACCTCGGCCCTCGGGGCTTCGGCCTGAGCGTCGGTCTGCGGGGCCTCGGCGTTGACCGCCGCGGTCTTGCGGACGCGCTTGCGCGCCTTCCGCTCGCGGACGGGCGCCTCGGCTGCCTCGGTCGACGACTCCTCGGTCGGCGGCACCTGGGTCTTCGTGGTGACGTCGGACTCGGACTTCTCGTCGACCGTCTGGCCGGAACGGGTGCGCTTGCGGGTCCGGTTCCGCTTGCGGGCCGACCGGTCGCCGTCCTCGCTGCGGGCCTCGGTCCGCTTCCGGACCGGCCTCTCCTCGCCGTCCTCACGTGGCTCCCGGGCCGATTTGATCCGGCCCTTCGCGTCGGTGGGGATACCGAGGTCGTGGTACAGCTCCGGCGAGGTGGAGTAGATCTCCTGCGGGTCCTCGTACGGCAGGTCGAGCGCCTTGTTGATCGTCTTCCAGCGCGTCACATCCGGCCAGTCGACGAACGTCACCGCGATCCCGCTCGCACCGGCCCGGCCGGTCCGGCCGATCCGGTGGATGTAGGCCTTCTCGTCCTCGGGGCAGGTGTTGTTGATGACGTGCGTGACGCCCTCGACATCGATCCCACGGGCCGCGACGTCGGTGCAGATCAGTACGTCGATCTTGTCGCCACGGAACCTCGTCAGCGCCCGCTCGCGGGCCTGCTGGTTCAGGTCACCGTGGATCGCGGCCGCCTTGAACCCGCGGTCCTGCAGGTCGTCGGTGAGCCGGGATGCCTCGCGCTTGGTCCGGCAGAAGATCATCACCCGGCCGCGGTCCTCGGCCTGCAGGATCCGGGCCACCACCTCGGGCTTGTCCAGATCGTGCGCCCGGTAGACGAACTGTGCCGTGGTCGGCACCATCTGGGTGTCCTCGTGCGACTCGGCCCGGATGTTCAGCGGGTGCCGCATGTGGGTGCGGGCCAGTGCGATCACGGCCGACGGCATCGTTGCCGAGAACAACATCGTCTGCCGCAGCTCAGGAGTCTTGCGCAGAATGCGTTCCACGTCGGGCAGGAAGCCGAGGTCGAGCATCTCGTCGGCCTCGTCGAGGACCAGGACCTTGATGTGGCCGAGGTCCAGGACGCCCCGGTTCGCCAGGTCCAGCAGGCGTCCCGGCGTACCGACGACGACGTCGACGCCCTTCTTCAGTGCGTCCAACTGCGGGTCGTAGGCGACGCCGCCGTAGATGGTCAGCACCCGCACGGTACGCACGGTGGACGCGGTGGTGAGGTCCTTGGCGACCTGGATGGTCAGCTCACGGGTCGGGGTGACGACCAGCGCCTGCGGCTTGCCAGGAGCTGCGAGCTCCTCGTAGTCGGCCTCGCCGGGGGAGATGGTGCGCTGCAGCAACGGAATACCGAAGCCCAGCGTTTTGCCGGTACCGGTCCGGGCCTGGCCGATGAGGTCGGTGCCCATCAGGGCCACCGGGAGCGTCATCTCCTGGATCGGGAACGGTTCGACGATGTTGACGCGATCGAGCGCGTCACAGATCTCGGGCAGCACGCCGAGCTCTCGGAAGGTGGTCAGGCTGATCGCCTCTCACATGCTTGGTACGGACAGGTGTGCTCAGTGGCCGGGCGCCTGGGGCTTCTCAGCCCCGATCGTGAGGCGCGGGGACACTGTGCAAGCACCTCGCACCAGCTTGCCCATCTGGGCGCGTCACCGGCGAATCGCCCACCAGTGTAACCGCTCAACCTGTCAACGCCGCCCCATGTGCTTTGCACCACACCCCACCCGAAGGCGTGCGAAAGACAAAGTCCAACAACAGAACAAAAAGAAAGGCCCTCCCCACCACCTCCCGAAGCGGGTGGACAGAGAAGTGAGATGGGCAGACGGGACGGATGAAGCGGCAATGGTGGTCGCCCCGCCTGGTCGGGACTGGTGAGAGAAGTGAGCTGGGTCCCACCCACCTGCTCAGCGACGGCCGGGGAGGGAGAAGGAGAAAGGTTCACCCACCTGTTGGGGACGGGTGGAGCGGGAGGTCGGTTGCGCCATCTGCGGGGAGGGGAGGGCGGGGTTGCGACACGTGGTCGGGTGGGAGAGGGAGGTGGGTGTCGGCAGTTGGTGGGGGAGGAGACGGGGATCCGGGAGTTGGTGGGAGGAGAGGGGGGTTCAGCGGGTTTCTGGGATGGGTGGGGGTGGTGGTGTGTGGTTTGTGTTGGTTGTGGGGGTGGGCGGATAGGGTGCCGGGCATGGAGCAGACGGCCTTTGATGATCCCGCCTACCGGGCCGCGGCGGTGGATCTGCTGGGAGTGCTCGCGTACGGCGAGCTGACCGCGTTCGAGCGGATCGCCGAGGACGCCAAGCTGGCGCCGACGCTGAACGACAAGGCGGAGCTCGCCGCGCTGGCGACCACCGAGTTCGGGCACTTCGTCCAACTGCGGGACCGGCTGGTCGCGCTCGGGGTGGACCCGATGGAGGCGATGACCCCGTTCGTCACCCCGCTGGACGCCTTCCACGATCACACCGCGCCGTCGGACTGGCTCGAGGGCCTGGTCAAGGCGTACGTCGGGGACGGCCTGGCGAACGACTTCTACCGCGAGATCGCCTCGTTCGTAGATGCGGAGACCCGGGCCCTGGTGCTCGAGGTGTTCGCCGACTCCGGCCAGGCCGAGTTCGTCGTCGACCGGGTCCGAGCCGCGATCGACGAGGACCCGAAGCTGGGCGGCCGGCTGGCCCTCTGGGGACGCCGTCTCGTCGGTGAGGCCCTCAGTCAGGCGCAGCGCATCGCCGCCGACCGCGACTCACTGGCCGCCCTCCTGGCCGGCAGCGTAGACCGCCCCGGCCTAGACCTCGCCGCGATCGGCCGCATGCTAACCCGCCTAACCGAAGCCCACACCGCCCGAATGACCGCCCTAGGCCTCCAAGCCTGACCCACCCGGCCACCCACCCCAGCCAACCACCGGCCTCACCAGCCCGGCCCACTGCGGATCCAACCCACCCAACCACCGGCCCAAACCAGCCCGACCCCCGCAGGCAAACCGGCCCGCCCCCCGCAGGTCAACCAGCCCGGCCCCCCAGGTAAACCGGCCCGGCCCCCCGCGGTCAACCAGCCCGGCCCCCGCAGGTAAACCGGCCCGGCCCACTGCGGGTCAACCAGCCCGGCCCCCGCGGGTCCAGCCCGCCACTCCGTCGGCTCACCTCCGATCACGCGAGGGGATATCCCCGCCACGTGTGCCTTCTCCGCTCGTATCGCGGGGGAGAAGGCACATGTCGGAGGGATGTCCCCTCGCGTGATCGGGGGGAGGGGGAGCTGTTGGCGGGGGTGCGGCGGGTGGTTGGGCGTGACGGGTGGCGGCGCGGAACAGGAGGGGATATCTCCTCCTGTTGTGCCTTCTCCGCTGGTGTGCGAGGGGAGAAGGCACATGTCGGAGGGATGTCCCGTCGCGCGATCGGGGGAGGGAGAGCTGTTGGCGGGGGTACGGCGGGTGGTTGGGCGTGACGGGTGGCGGCCCGGAACAGGAGGGGATATCTCCTCCTGTTGTGCCTTCTCCGCTGGTGTGCGGGGGGAGAAGGCACACGTCGGAGGGATATCCCCTCGCGTGATCGGGGACGTGGGGCAAGTCCCTCGGGGGGCGGCGATGGTGGGGCAAGTCCCCGGGGGCTCGGGGACGGTGGGCAAGCCCCCGGGGCTCGGGGACGGTGGGCAAGCCCCCGGGGCTCGGGGACGGTGGGCAAGCCCTCGGGGGTTCGGGGATGTGGGGCAAGCCCACGGGGGTTCGGGGGTGGTGGGCGATGGGAATGGCAACGGCCGCCTGACCCTGGTGGGGTGGCGGCCGTTTGGGGGTGCGCTGGTTCAGGCGGCTCTGGTTCTGCTGTTGCGCGACGAGATGATCGCGACGACGATCGCGGCGCAGATGATCTGGATCAGGTACTGGATCCAGTCCGGGCCGCTGGTGTCTTTGACGCCGAGGAAATAAGCGATCAGACCACCGATGAAGGCGCCGATGCCGCCTCCGAGGATGGTCCAGCCGAGGCTGATGTTCTGCTTGCCGGGGAGCACCAGCCGGGCCAGCGGCCCGAAGATGATGCCTGCGATCAGACTGACGATGATCATCCAGATCCAGAAACCCACGGTTCCTCCTTTGAGGGATGGCTGACCTGCGTCCGGTCCGTTGCCCCGTAGCTGAACCAGACCACTGCAACGCAGGTCTACCGCCATCGTGCCCCCTGAGTGGCACTCCGCAACCGGGACACGCGCGAACGTGTCCGGACCGCGATCAGATCGCGCCGAACCCGACCTTGCGGATCGACACCTCACCGATCTCGACGTACGCGAGCCGGTCGGCCGGGATGATCACCCGGCGGCCCTTGTCGTCGGTGAGCTGCAGCAGGTTCGCCTTGCCACTGAGTGCCGCGGCGACCGCTTCCTGGACCTCTTCCGGAGTCTGCTCGCTCTCCAGCACCAACTCACGATTGGCGTGTTGCACGCCGATCTTGACCTCCACGAAACCCTCCGGGCACGTTCCGACCGGCGGCTCTCGCCGGTGACGCTTCGAGCCTATCCGGTACCTGACCCCAGCCCTCACCCGTCCGCCCAGAGCAGAACAGGCAAAAGAGCGGAAAACGCCAAGCCCCGGTCGGCCCAAGGGCGCAGGGCCAGGCCCTGGTCAGCCGTCGGTGCGGGGGAATCCACCGATGCCACGCCAGGCCAGCGACGCGACCAGGTCGGCCGCCTGCTCCTGGGCCAGCTCCGGGTTGCCGGCCGCCAGCCAGTACCGGGCGCTGACCTGCGCCATCCCGACCAGGCTGACGGCGAGCACCATCGACTGCTCACGGCTCAGGCCGGCGTCGGCGCTGATCACCTCGGACACCGCCTCGGCGCACGCGTGCGTGACCCGGTCCACCCGCTCGCGCACGGCGGTCTCGTTCGTCAGGTCCGACTCGAACACCAGCCGGAAGGCGCCCTGCGCGTTCGCCACGTAGTCGTAGAACGCGTGCATGGTCGCCGCGACCCGGAGCTTGTTGTCCTCGGTCGACTTCAGCGCATCCTGGACCGAGGCCACGATGGCGTCGCAGGACGTGTCCAGCAGCGCCAGGTACAGCTCCAGCTTGCCGGGGAAGTGTTGGTACAGGACCGGCTTGGAGACGCCGGCGCGGTCGGCGATGTCGTCCATCGCGGCGGCGTGGTACCCGTTCGCGACGAAGACCTCCTGCGCCGCCTCGAGCAGTTGCGCGCGACGGGCGAGCCGCGGCAGGCGGCTGCCGCGCTTGGGCGCGGTCTCGGGTGTCGTCGACACGTGGGACTCCTTCGGTGGTGCGGCACCGGCGGCTCGGGCTCGACCGCCGGGTCGTCCCCCGATCCTACCCAGCAGTCCTCCTCGCCAGTAGCTTCCCCGCCGAACGGTGTCCGGTCACGTACTCAAGCAGTACTGACGGGCCGGATCGCGTACTGCTAGGACGGCAGCGGCTGCGGATCGTCGTACAGGCCCTCGAGGATGTCGCCGTACTCCTCGATCCGGGCCAGGACGTCGTGGGGGAGGAATCTGAGCTCCTCCGGCGAGGTGGCAGAGGCGACCTCGTCCCAGTCGATCGGGGTGGAGACCCGCGGTTCTTCCGAGCCGCGGAGGGAGTACGGCGCCAGTGTGGTCTTGGCGCTCGCGTTCTGGCTCCAGTCGATGAAGACCTTGCCCGGGCGGAGTGCCTTGGTCATGTTCGCGGTGACGTTCTCCGGGAGCGCCTCAGCCAGCTGCTCGGCGAGCTGCTTGGCGAACGCACTGGTCTTCCGCGAGGACGCAGGCTCGATCGGGACGTACAGGTGCATGCCCTTGTTGCCGGAGGTCTTGGGCCACCCCTCCATCCCGTAGTGCCCCAGCAGCTCGCGCAGCGCGAGCGCGACGTCGCAACACTCGACAATCGACGCGCCAGGCCCCGGGTCGAGGTCGAACACGATCAGGTCGGCCTGTGGGTCCTTGCCGTCGTCCGACAGCCCGATCCGCCACTGCGGCACGTGCAACTCGAGCGCGGCCAGGTTGGCCAGCCACACCACCGTCTGTACGTCGTCAGCCACGACAAAGTCGGCCTCGTCCCGGCCGGTCGAGCTACCGGGCGTGGGGAGCGTCACGATCCGTACCCAGGCCGGCGTACCGCGCGGCGCGTTCTTCTCGAAGAAGTACGCCGCGCCCGTGCCGTCAGGCCACCGTTTCCGGGTCAGGGGCCGGTCCGACAGGTGTGGAAGCAGGTGTTCCGACACCTGGTGGTAGTAGTCGATCACCTCGGCCTTCGTGAACCCGGTCTGGGGATACAGGACCTTGCCGAGGTTCGTGAGCTTCATCGTCTGCCCGTCGACCTCGGTCGTCAGCTGCTGCGGCGCGCCTGCCATGGGTCCCAGTCTCCACCCCGCGGAGAGTCCTACCATGGGTTTTGTGGAGAGTTACGGGGCAGTAACCGGGGCTGGGGTGCCGTTGGGGGCACAGGAGTGGCCGGCGCGGCGCGTGCCGGTCGACGGCGTGGATCTGCTGGTCAGAGACGCGCCTGGCGCGGCGGCGGACCTGCCGCCCGCCCTGTTCGTGCACGGCCTGGGCGGGTCCTCGCTGAACTGGACCGCGCTGGGTCTCCTACTCAACGACACGGTCCGAGGCATCGCGCCCGACCTACCGGGCTTCGGACGTACGCCGATCGCCGGGGCGGCGGGCATCAACGAGCAGGCCGCCGTACTGGTCGAATTGCTGGAGCGTGAGATCAAGCAGCCGGCGCATGTGTTCGGGAACTCGATGGGTGGCGCCTCCGCGGTGGCGCTGGCGGCCCAGCGACCGGATCTGGTCGCGTCGCTGACGCTGATCTCTCCGGCGTTGCCGCATCCGCGGGTGTCGGCCAGTGCGCTCTGGTTCGCCGCGCTCGCCACGCCCCGGCTGGGACCCGTCGTACTGCAGCGCAGTCGGCGGCTGCCGTTCGACCAGCGCTTCCGGGCCTCGTTGGCCATGGTGTTCGGGGATCCGCACTCGGTGGCTCCTGAGGTACGTGCGACGTACGAGGCGGAGCTGCGTCGGCGGGACGGCGACCCGTGGGTCGGTCAGGTGACGGTGGAGGGTGCGAAGAGCATCCTGCGGTCGTCGCTGGCCCCGCCGCGACGGTCGCTCTGGGCGGACGCGGCGAAGGTCGAGTGTCCGGTGCTGCTGATCTACGGCGGCAAGGACCGCCTGGTCGATCCCCGGATCCGCACCAAAGCCCAGCGCACCTTCCCGAACGCGCACCTCCTCTACCTCCCCAGCTCCGGCCACGTAGCCCAGATGGAACACCCCCAACAAGTAGAGCGAGCCTTCCGCCAACTCATCTCCTGATGACCGCTCCAACCTCGTCTATCGAGTCACAGCTGTGCCTGGACTGAGACATGGCTGAGCACGGGATCCGATCAACTTTCCTCTCGCCCGAGAAGTCAAGACGAACGACCTGTTCGTCACAACGAGAGGACCACTGTGCGAGTGATCGGCAGAACGATGAGGACTCTGTCGCTGGGGATGGTCGCACTGCTGGGTGTGGGGACACTGACCGCTACCGCCGCCCCGCCCGCGCCGCCGCCACCTGTTGCTAAAGGCAACAACTGGACCGTTGAACCGGTAGCCGGTGGCTACCAACTGACCCTGCGCCTCGACGCGCCGGCGCCGATGCGCGCGTCGCTGCCGCTCCTTGCGGTGGACGGGGTCCCGCTGGGTGTCGCGAAGCAGTCGCCGGACCGGCGCACGCTCACTCTGACCAGTACCGACCCGGCCGTGCTGAAGGCCGGCGACGTACGCCTGATCTGGTCCGGCGACCTCGGCAAGGAAGCCGGGAAGAACCGTAGTGAAGGGACCGGACCGACCGACGCGGACTGGCTGAAGGCGCAACGCGGCCCGCTGCTGAAGGACGATCCCGGGGCGCTGGGGAAGTACAAGGTCGCGACGTCGGAGTACGACCTCGGCGACGAGGCTGTCTACCTGCCCGGTCTGGGGCAGCGGTCCGAGCTGCGCGGCAAGGTGTACACGCCGAAGGGCGCGATCGGCCCACATCCACTGGTGATCTTCCTGCACGGCCGGCACGAGGTCTGCTACGGCGGTGACGGCGAAGGATCCGAGAAGCCCTGGCCCTGTTCGGGTGGCGCGAAGCCGATCCCGAGCTTCCGTGGGTACGACGGTCCCGCTACCGCTCTGGCCAGCAACGGCTACCAGGTTGTCTCGATCAGCGCCAACGCGATCAACGCCTGGGACGGCGCCGTCTACGACTCGGGTGCGCAAGCGCGGGCCGAGCTGATCCTGGATCACCTGGCCCTGTGGAAGAAATGGTCGACGCTCGGCGGTGGTCCGTTCGGCCGCCAGTTCGTCGGCAAGATCGACCTGCAGAACGTCGGCTTGATGGGTCACTCGCGTGGTGGCGAAGGTGTTGCCCGCGCAGCGGTCCTGAACGCGGACCGCGGCGGCCAGTACGGCATCCGCGCCGTCCTGCCGCTCGCACCGACTGACTTCGCCCGCGCTACTGTTCCGGGCGTTGCAATGAGCGTGGTGCTGCCGTACTGCGACGGTGACGTGTCCGACCTGCAGGGCCAGAAGTTCTACGACGACACCCGCTACTCGGTCACCGGGGACGCCGCGCCGCGGTCGACCATCACCGTGCTCGGCGCCAACCACAACTTCTTCAACACCGAATGGACGCCAGGGCAGTCCGAGGCGCCGTCGAACGACGACTGGTTCGGCGACGAGCAGGAGTCGCCCTGCGGTGCGAAGTACGCGGGCCGCTTGACGGCGAAGGAGCAGCAGGCCGTCGGTACGGCGTACGTCGCCGGGTTCTTCCGGCTCCAGCTGGGACACGAGACGAAGTTCCTGCCGTTGCTGGACGGAACCGACTCGCGGGCGGCGTCCGCCGGGCGGGCCGTCGTACGGGTGGTGTCGCAGGCGCCGGCGAAGACCCGGCGGGACGTGAATCACCTGGATCAGGCCCTACCGGCCGGAGCAGTCACCGGAAACGTCACAGCCAACGTCTGTGCGGGTGTGAGTGAGCCGTCCGCTCGCTTGGCGGCCGCAGAGCCGTGCATGGTGACTGATGACCCATCCAGCGCGCCGCACTGGGGCACTGCCTGGTACGCCGCGCATACGCCGACGACTGCGGTCACCAAGCTGAGCTGGACCGGGACGAACGGGGTCGTACGGCTCAACGTTCCGGCCCGGCAGCGCGACGTACGACGCTTTGCCGCACTGTCGTTCCGGGCCGCTCCGGACCCGGCCGGGGCGCCGAAGACCGACCTGAGTGTCCGAGTGGTCGACGGGCACGGCCGGGCTGCCGTCGTACCGGTGTCTGCGGTGAGCGATGCGCTGGTGCGGATGCCGGGGAGCAACTCGAGCGGTCTGCCGAAGAACCTGCTGCGGACTGTGCGGATCCCGTTGACGTCGCTCAAGGGCGTGGACCTGCGTGATGTTCGTGCGGTGGAGCTGCGGACCGACAAGGTCGCGCGTGGGTCGGCGTACGTGAGTGATCTGGCCTTCTCGTCGCCCGGGCTCGGGTTCTCGGCGCCGGCGGCGTTGCTGCCGAAGCTGTCCGCGTCGGACGTGACGGTGAAGGAAGGTGACAAGGGGACGAAGTCGATGGACTTCTGGGTCACCATGTCGCGCCCGAGCATCCGTCCGGTCAGTGTGTACGTCGAGTCGAACGGCGAGCTCGGGGAGACCGTCGGGGCGGTCGCGAAGCAGCTGGTCTTCAAGCCGGGGCAGGTGCGGCAGAAGGTGAGTGTTCCGGTCACTGCGAACACGCGGGACAGCTACGACCTGCCGTTCAACCTGGTGCTGTCAGTGCCTCGCGAGGGTCTGCTGGACTCGTCGTTCGGCCATGGACTGGTGATCGACGACGACCCGACGCCGACCCTGACGATCGGGAACCTGACGACGGCGGAGAAGACCGGCGAGGTCACGCTCCCGGTCAAGCTGTCCGCTCCGAGCGACAAATACGTCACCCTCTCCGGCGTACTGAAGGACGGGACCGCGGTGATCCGGAAGGACTACACGACGGTCAACGATGACGGCTCAGCTCCGGTCGACCGGACTGTCGACGGCTACGTCGAGCCCGGCAGGACCACCGGTGAACTGACCGTGAAGATCCTCGACGACAAGCTCAAGGAACCGGCCGAGACGTTCTCGGCGGTCATCCAGACGGTCGAGGGCGCCGAAATCAAGCTCCCGGCGACTGCGACCGTCACGATCACCGCGAACGACTGAAAATGAGACAAGGGGCCCGGCATGTGGACCTGGGCCGGGCCCCTTGGCATTGTGCGGGAACATGGAGGAGGGACAGATGGTTGAAAACCGGAGATCCCGTCCGACGTCTTCCTGAGGAGCCGACACGTGTCATTGCCACCGCTGGTCGAACCAGCCGACGAGCTGACCATCGACGAGGTGCGACGCTACTCGCGGCACCTGATCATCCCGGAGGTCGGGATGGCCGGGCAGAAGCGGCTGAAGAACTCCAAGGTGCTCGTGATCGGCGCCGGCGGCCTGGGCAGCCCGGCGCTGCTCTACCTGGCCGCGGCCGGTGTCGGCACGCTCGGCATCGTCGAGTTCGACACCGTCGACGAGTCCAACCTGCAGCGCCAGATCATTCACGGCCAGTCCGACGTGGGGAAGTCGAAGGCGCAGTCGGCCAAGGAGTCGATCCTCGAGACCAACCCGAACACGAACGTCGTCCTGCACGAGACCCGGCTGGACAACGACAACGTCTTCGAGATCTTCGAGCAGTACGACCTGATCGTCGACGGCACCGACAACTTCGCCACCCGGTACCTGGTGAACGACGCCGCAGTGCTGCTCGGCAAGCCGTACGTCTGGGGCTCGATCTTCCGCTTCGACGGCCAGATCAGCGTGTTCTGGGCCGAGCACGGCCCCTGCTACCGCTGCCTCTACCCGGAGCCGCCGCCACCCGGCATGGTTCCGTCCTGCGCGGAAGGCGGCGTACTGGGTGTGCTCTGCGCGTCCGTCGGCGCGGCCCAGGTGACCGAGGCGATCAAGCTGCTCACCGGGATCGGCGACCCGTCGCTCGGCCGGCTGAACATCTACGAGGCGCTCGATCTGAACTGGCGTTCGCTGAAGGTCCGCAAGGACCCGAACTGCGCCATCTGCGGTGAGAACCCGACCGTCACCGAGCTGATCGACTACGAGGACTTCTGCGGCGCCCTGACCGAGGAGGCGGCCGACGCGGCCGTCGGCTCGACCATCTCGGTGAAGCAGCTGAGCGAGTGGATCAAGCTCAAGGACAACGGCGAGAAGGACTTCGTCCTGATCGACGTCCGCGAGCCGAACGAGTACGAGATCAACCGGATCCCGGGCTCGGTGCTGATCCCCAAGGCCGACTTCCAGACCGGGGTCGCGCTGGAGAAGCTGCCGCAGGACAAGCAGTTGGTGTTCCACTGCAAGTCCGGTGTTCGCTCCGCCGAGGTGCTGGCGATCGCGAAGGGTGCGGGCTTCTCCGACGCGGTCCACGTCGGCGGCGGAGTGGTCGCCTGGGTCGACCAGATCGACCCGAGCCAGCCGGCCTACTAACCGGCTTACGGCTAGAAGTCCATCCTGCAACTGCGCACGGCCTCGGCCGCGGCGGCATCCCCGGTGACCACGGTGTTGTCGTCGCGGCCGGACAGCATGCGCATGTAGCCGACGGCGTCGGTACTGGCGCGACCTACCGGCTCACCCCTCCCGAGCCGATAGGTCCCACCACCTTGCCCGGTCAGCTCCAGGACGACGGCCGGCCGGTCTCCCCAGAACGGGCCCGAGGCCTCGAGGTCGTAGATGACCTGAGCGATCAGCTCATCGGCGTACGGACCGGCATCGAATGACCGGCCGAGCGCCTGGCAGACGTCGTCGCGATGCATCCACAGATCCCGCGCCAGCAGGATGTCCCGGATGTACCCGAGCGACATCCGCGGGTTGTCTTCCACCTGCATGCTGAACCGCCGGATCAGCTGCGGCTCGCTCGAGATCCTCCGGGTCGCCTTGGCCCACAGTCCGTCGAAGGATGCCCGCAGCTCGGCCGGCGACGTACCGCGGTGCTCGTCGGCCTGCACCATCATGTGTGCGTCGAACCGGCGCGCCTTCGGGTAGACCCGCTTGCTCTTCCGGAAGCGCCGCGGGAACGACGACAGCCGGATCACGTCCTCCGCCTGGCCGATCAGGTGCCCGGCGATGTCGGCGACGTCCCAGGCGTCGCAGACCGTACGACGATGCCACTCGTCCCCGTCGATCGACGCGAGTAGGTCGTGCCAGGCCTGGATCTCCGTATCCCGGTGGACCCGGCATTGGGCTCGGTCAGCTCGTCCGATCTGTTGCGCTAGTACTGCGGTCATTTCTCCCCCTGGTCGGTGCGTACTGCTGGTAGAACATCTCGAGTACGACGGGCAGCAGCTTGATGAAGCGGCCGTCTTCGAAGGACGCGTGCGGCTCGTTCGCCATCTGCTGCGACAGCAGTCCGGCCACCAACGAGGTGTACAGCGCGATGCCGCCAGCGCTCACCGCGTCCGGATGCACGAGGCCGGCGTCGACCGTCGCTTGCAGGTGATCCCGCAGATCCTGGATCGACTCCTGGGCCGGTGCGAACGCCTCCGGGCTCGGCTCGAAGCCGGGAATCGTCCGCCAGAACAGCAGTTGGGCGTACACCTGGTGCTCGAGGCACCAGCGGCAGAACGCGGTGGCCGCTTTCAGGTTGGACTCGAGCTGGTCCTCGGCATCCACGGTCGCGGTCCGGTACGCATCCCGCAGCAGTTCGTTGCCGCGCTGGAAGAGGGCGTCGTAGATCGCCATCTTCGACGGGAAGTACTGGTACAGCGACGGCGGTTGCATCCCGAGCCGCCGCGCCACCGCGGACAGGCTGAGCGCCGCGACACCCTCTGTCTCCATCAACTCGATGGCGACCGACAGGATCTCCTCGATCGTCTCCTGCCGACGACGCGTCCGCCTGTCCAACCCGGCTGTGCTCATGTCTTGAGGAAAACCTACGACCATTAGGGAAGTCAATACCCCGTAGAATTTCTATTGGGTTGTCCCCGGAGCCGACTACTGTCGTGACATGTGCAGAAACATCACCGTTCTCCGGGGACTCGAGCCGGCCGCGACCTCTGAGGAGATCTACGCGGCCGCATTGCAGTACGTGCGCAAGGTGACCGGCGTCGGCTCGTTGAGCTCGACGACGCGCGAGCCGATCGAGCGCGCGGCGACCGAGGTCGCGCGGATCACCGAGCAGCTGCTGGCAGAGATGCCCGAGCGCCGGAACCCGCCGCAGACAGTCCCGCCGTTGCGGCGGCCCGAGGTGCGGGCCCGACTCGGTCTCGACTAGTTCGCGACCAGCGGCAGGAACGCCGCGAATGCACTGACCAGCAGCGGAGCGGTCACGCTGATCAGGGTCAACGGGTTGCGCACGAACGGGATGTCGAGATGCAGCAGGCGCTCGACCCGGTGCCGTTCCTCGGTCCACGCCACGGTCGGTCGCCCGTCCGGAGGCAGCGGACACGCATGCTCGACCAGTCGCTGTGCCCGGGCCCGCCACGCCACCGCCATCGGTACGGCGATCACGGACAGTCCGAGTGTGAACAGTCCGCCGTACAGCAAGACGTTCGACGGCGGGAACTCGTCGCGGCGGTCGGGATACGCGGCGACGAATGCGCCGCGGAGGGCGCCGGCCGATGCGATCGCCGCGATGATGCCGATCGTGAAGGCACCCGCGCAGGTGAGCAACAGCCGCCACAGCCGTTCGAGCTGTCGCACCGCCAGCCGGAATTGTTCGGGATCGACGGTGTCTTCCCGCATCGCGTCGGCGTAGTCATGCGCCGGGCCGGTCTGCGGACGCTTGCCGACGTCGTTCTTCAGGTCACGGCATTCGGCGTGGCCGAGCCAGACGATCGTCAACCACGGCACGGTGGCGAGCAGCGCGCCGACCAGCACCACGCCGGTGCGTGCCTGCAGGTCACGGATCGGGAGTTCCGGACCGAGCTCCGGGGTCCATAGCCAGAACAGCCCACCGACAAGGGTCCCGATGATCGCGCACACCATGTAGCGCGGTGCGCGTCCGGGCGGCGGGTAGAAACCCCACTTGGCGGGATGCTGCAGGATCCGGATCGCCTGCACGGTGAGCAGGGCGAAGACGACGAGCGCGGCGCCGGCCAATGCGCGCCAGACCATCCACGGAACGCCGACCACGAATGCCTTGCTGTCGGGTGTTCCGTCCGATGCGCCGATCCCGATCAGCATCGCGATGACGAACGCCAGCCCGAGCACGATCATGCTGAGCAGCGGTGGCGGGATCTTCGTCCAGAAGGTGTCCTCGGCGATCTCCGGCGGCACGTCCCGCAGCATCCATCTCCCCCTCACGCCACACTTTCCCCAAGTCTGTCGACGTACGCCGCCTACCGTCCGTGTCGTCGGCGTGCCGTGCCTGATCGGGCAGTCCCGAGAGCGAGGTAGTGTCGGCTCGGGAGTCGGGAAACGGTTACCTAGGAGGCCGGAATGCGGTTCGCGATCAAGACCAGGCCGGAGCACACCACGTGGCAGCAGCTGCGGGACGTGTGGGTGGCGGCGGATCAGTTCGAGATCTTCGAGTCCGCGTGGCACTGGGACCACTTCTACCCGCTGAGTGGTGACATGGCCGGGCCGAACCTCGAGGCCTGGACCACGTTGGCTGCGCTCGCACAGGCGACCGAGCGGATCCGGTTGGGTTGCCAGGTGACCGGGATGATCTACCGGCATCCCGCCGTACTGGCGAACATGGCGGCGACGACCGACATCATCTCGAACGGGCGGCTCGAGCTGGGGATCGGCGCCGGGTGGAACGAGATGGAGACCGCGGCGTACGGCATGGAGCTGTATCCGTTGAAGGAGCGCTTCGACCGGTTCGACGAGGGCACGCAGGCGATCATCGCGCTGCTCACGGAGAAGGTCGCGAACTTCGACGGGAAGTACATCAAGCTCACCGAGGCGTACTGCGAACCGAAGGCCGTTCAGACCCCGCACCCACCGATCACCATTGGCGGCAAGGGCCCGAAGCGCACTCTGCGCGCGGTCGCCCGCTGGGCTCAGCAGTGGAACGTCATCGTCCCCGGCCCGGAGGAGTGGAAGCCCCTCAAGGACGTCCTCATCCAGCACTGCGAGGACCTGGGCCGCGACGTCAACGAGATCACCTGCTCGGTCAACCTCCGCATCGAACCAGACGCACCCCTCGACGCCACCGTCGCCGCAGCCGAGGCCTACGCCAACGCCGGCGTAGACCTGGTAGTCCTCAACCTCCCCTTGGACGCATCCCCCAAAGTCCTAGAACCCCTAGCCAAGGCAGTAGCGCCCCTCGCCTAACGTTTGTTGCATGGACTGCTCCTCTCTCCTTTCTCACCCCCTCATCAGTTCGTCTTGACTGTCCAGGGTTGCCGCTAGGTTTGTCTTGTGGATCGGGAGGAGTACGTCGAGGCTGTTTTGCGGGCGGTTGAGTCGATTCCGCCGGGGAGTGTGGCGACGTACGGGGATATCGCTGAGTACGTCGGTCAAGGTGGGCCTCGGCAGGTTGGCGCGATCATGCGTGAGTACGGCGGTGGTGTGCCGTGGTGGCGGGTGATCCGGGCTTCCGGCGTACCCGCGGACGAGGTCGGCGACGAGCAACTGCACAACCTGCGATCGGACGGCGTCCGCGTCACGAACGGTCGCGTCAACCTTCGTGAAGTCCGTTGGGATCCGACCGACTAGCGTCCGCTTTCCGGCTATCGGGGCAGCTGCCGGGGTGGTCGTTGCAGATATGTCGGTGGCGCCTGCTGAGATAGGCGAATGGTCGGCAGACAGGGATCCCGGTATCGCTTGGTGCGAGCTGCGGGACGAAGCGCGCAAGCGCCGGTCCTGGACGCGGATCAGCAAGCAGTCGTCGATCACCCCGGCGGACCGCTGCTCGTCCTCGCCGGACCAGGCACCGGCAAGACGACCACCTTGGTAGAAGCAGTCGTCGACCGAGTCCGGAATCGCGGCCTGAGCCCCGACGACGTGCTCGTCCTGACGTTCGGCCGCAAGGCAGCGACCGAGCTGCGCGACCGCATCACCGGCAGGCTCGGACGCACCACCCGAGTGATGCCGTCGATGACCTTCCACTCGTTCTGCTACGCACTGCTCCGACGGTTCACCCCGGCCGACGCCTTCGACGTACCACTGCGCCTGCCCTCCGGCCCGGAGCAGTCGCTGCGATTGAGCGAAGCCCTGTCCGGCAGCCGTGAGGTCGGCGCCGTGCACTGGCCGGGCAGTCTGCATCCGGCCCTCAAGACGCGCGGGTTCACCGACGAGGTCCAAGCCGTGATCGGCAAGGCGCGGCAGCTCGGGCTCGACCCGGAAGACCTGTCCGAGATCGGCCGCTCGGCGGAGCGGGCCGAGTGGGTAGCGGTCGGCGACTTCTTCGAGGAGTACCTGCAGGTCCTCGACGCCGAGCAGGTGCTGGACTACTCCGAGCTCATCCACCGCGCGGTGATTCTGGCCCAGCAACCACAGGTCCAGGCCAAACTGCGAGCCGAGTTCAAGGCCGTCTTCGTCGACGAGTACCAGGACACCGACCCCGGTCAGACCCAACTGCTCCAGGCGATCGCCGGCGACGGCCGCGACCTCGTCGTGGTGGGCGATCCGGACCAGTCGATCTACACGTTCCGCGGCGCCGACGTTCGTGGTCTGCTCCGCTTCACCGACGAGTTCCGTACGGCGGAGGGCGCCGAAGCAGCCCAGATCGCCCTGGCCACGACCCGCCGTTTCGGTACGACGCTCCAGCGCGTTTCCCGTAATGTCGTCAACCGGCTCGGCGTACCAGGCACTTTGGACCGAGACACGTTCGACCGCTTCCGCAACCCAGACGCCAGCGACTGCGTCTACGGCCACGGCAAGGTCGAAGCGAATCTGTACTCGACCAGCGGCGCGGAGCTCGAGCACATTGCGGACCTCCTGCGTCGAGCTCACGTCCAGGACGGCGTCGGCTGGAACGAGATGGCGGTCCTGGTCCGGTCCGGCAGTCGATCGATCCCGCCGTTGCGTCGAGCACTCGCGGCCGCGGGCATCCCCGTCGACATCGCCGGTGACGAGCTCCCGTTGTCCCGTGAGCCCGCCGTACGTCCGATGTTGTTGGCGTTGCGGGCCGTTGCGGATCCGGCGACGTTGACGGTTGAGGTCGTACGGGCGTTGGCGTTGTCGCCGTTGGGTGCGATGGATGCGGGGCAGTTGCGGCGGCTGGCGCGGGTGTTGCGACGAAGGGATCGGGAGGCGGCCGGTGGGCAGCGGCTGCCGCGGTCGTCGGACGAGCTGCTGCGCGAGGCATTGGTGAACCCACTGCTGCTCGACGAGGAGGCGTCGCCGGCCGAGGCGCGGTTCGCGGCACTGGGCGAGAGGTTGCTCAAGGCAAGGAATATCGTGACGGCCGGGGCGGCGCCAGACGAGGTGATGTGGTCGCTGTGGGCGGATTCGCCGTGGTTGCGGCGGTTGCGCGGTCAGGCGCATTCGGGTGGCGAGCCGGCCCGGGCGGCGAACCGGGACCTGGATTCCTTGTGTGCGTTGTTCGACGCGGCGAGCCGGGCCGAGGAGCAGGTCGGGTTCAAGGGTGTGTCCGCGTTCCTGAGTGAGCTCGAGTCGTTGGACATCGCGGCCGACAACCGGTTCGACGGGACCTATCGTGAGGCTGGCGTGCAGCTGATGACAGCGCACCGGTCGAAGGGTCTGCAATGGCGGCTGGTCGTCGTCGCGAGCGTGCAGGAAGCGCAGTGGCCGGACCTGCGGCGACGCGGGTCGTTGCTCGAGCCGGATCGGCTCGGCCCGGACGGGCTGATCGATCCGTTGTCGGCCGGTGCGTTGCTGGCCGAGGAGAGACGGTTGTTCTACGTCGCGATCACCCGGGCTCGAGAACGGTTGATCGTGACGGCGGTCCAGGCGCCCGAAGCCGACGGCGACCAGCCGTCCAGATTCCTTGCAGAGCTCGACATTCCTTTGAAACTGGTCGCCGGACGGCCGCGGCGACCGTTGTCGCTGCACGGCCTGGTCGCCGATCTGCGCTGTGTGCTGTCCGATCCTGCATCGTCGCCTGCGTTGAAGCGTTCGGCTGCTGACCGGCTGGCGTTGCTGGCCGATGCCGTCGACGAGCGGGATTACAACCTGGTGCCGACGGCGAATCCTGAGCGCTGGTGGGGAGTGCGCGAGCGGACCAAGTCGGAGCGGCCGATCGCGAATCCGGAGCTGCCGGTGCCGCTGTCGGGGAGTGCGCTGACGACGATCGTGGACTGTCCGCTGCGATGGTTCCTGACCCGGCGGGCCGGTGGAGAGACGCCGAGCAACTCGGCGATCGGGTTCGGCATGGTGCTGCACACACTGGCGGATGCGGTCGCGACCGGGGCGCTGCCGCCGTCGGTCGACGAGCTGAACGGCTGGCTCGACAAGGTGTGGACTCAACTCGAGTTCGAGTCCGCGTGGATCTCGGACCGGGAGCGCGTCGAGGCCGAGCAGGCGTTGCGCCGGTTCGTCGCCTGGCACCAGGGGCGGCCGGATCGGACGCTGGTCGGGACCGAGGTGGAGTTCGACGTGCTGCTGCCCGACACCGAGAAGCCCGCGGTCCGGGTCAAGGGTCGGATGGACCGGGTGGAGCAGGATCCGGAGGGGACGATCCGCGTGGTCGACCTGAAGACGGGGCGTTCGATGCCGACCAAGCCGGCGGTCGCGCGGCACGTCCAGCTGGCGATCTACCAGCGTGCGATCGCGTCCCGCCAGGTGCGGGCGGTCGGCGAGGACCCGGTCGCCGGTGGCGCCGAGCTGGTTCAGCTTCGGCACGACGACTCCGGCTTCCCCAAGGTTCAGCATCAGGGCCCGCTCGAGCCCGGCGAGGACGGCAAGACCTGGCTGGATGAGGCGGTCGAGGAGGCCGAGTCGATGGTTCGTTCCGAGGAGTTCACCGCCCAGCGCAACGACGGCTGCGCCCGATGCGAAGCCAGAGCACTCTGCCCGATCCAGCCCGAAGGCCGGGAACTCCTCTGATGCGCGCTCATCTCAATTCCACAGCTGAGTTGTGCGATCTGCTGGGCATCCCGTTCAGCGACCAGCAGTTGGCAGCGATCACCGCACCGTTGGCGCCGGGCGTGATCGTGGCCGGGGCAGGGTCGGGGAAGACGACCGCGATGGCGGCCCGGGTGGTGTGGTTGATCTGCACCGGGCAGGTCCTGCCGGAGGAGGTGCTCGGGCTGACCTTCACGAAGAAGGCGGCGAACGAGCTGGACGTGCGGATCCGCGACGACCTGACCAAGGCCGGCGTGCTCGGGTCGACGCTGCCGAAGGACCAGCACCCGATTCTTGCGGCGCACCTGCGCAGCAACATCCCGAACTGGGAGCCGGAGGAGCCGGGCGAGCCCGTCGTCTCGACGTACCACGCGTTCGCCGGCACGTTGATCGCCGAGCACGGGCTGCGTCTGGGGCTCGAGCCGGACGCACGTGTCCTCGCTGACGCAACCAGGTACCAGCTCGCGGGTCGCGTCGTACGACGATCTGCCGGGCCGATCCGGTTCGCGTCGCATCACGTGCCGACGCTCGTCAACAGCCTGCTCTCGCTGGACGGTGAGCTCGCGGACCATCTGTTGCGGGCGGACGACGTACGCGAGCATGACGAGGCCGTGCGGCAGGAGGTCGCGGCGGCTCGTAAGCAGACGGTCGAGGTGCGCAAGCTGGCCGAGACCGCGTTGAAGCGTGGCGAGATCCTGCAGCTCGTCGAGGAGTACCAGGCGTACAAGGGCGAGCGGGGTGTGGTCGACTTCGCCGATCAGATGGCGCTGGGGGCGCGGCTGGCGGAGGAATGCCCGGAAGTCGCGACCGTCGAGCGGTCGCGGTACAAGGTCGTGCTGCTCGACGAGTATCAGGACACGTCGGTTTCGCAGCGGCGGATGCTGACCGCGTTGTTTGCGGGTGGGGATGGTCGCGGTCACCCGGTCACGGCGGTCGGTGACCCGTGCCAGGCCATCTATGGCTGGCGTGGCGCGTCGGTCGCGAACCTTGACGAGTTCCCTGAGCACTTCCCGCAGGTCGACGGCACGCCGGCCCAGCGGTATGTGCTGAGCGTCAACCGTCGCTCCGGTAGCCGGATCCTCGCTGCCGCCAACCAGCACGCGACCGAGCTCTACGAGCAGCACCCTGGCGTGATCCCGCTCGAGGCCCCCGCCGATGCGCCGGAAGGTGCGATCACCGTCGGGCTGTTCGAGACGCGTACGCAGGAGATCGAGTGGGTCGCCGACGCGATCGTCGCCGCGCACCGCACGCCGAACCGCCGGTGGAAGGACATCGGCATCCTGATGCGCACGAACGTCGACCTCAGCGCGGTCCACGAAGCGCTGATCACGCGCAAGGTTCCGGTCGAGGTGGTCGGCCTCGGTGGACTGCTCGCGCTGCCGGAGGTCGTCGACGTGGTCGCGACCCTGCAAGCGGTCAACGACCTCACCGCGAACGCGGCGATGCTGCGGATCCTCACCGGTCCGCGCTACCGGATCGGCCACCGGGACCTTGCTCTGCTGGCCAACCGGGCTCGAGCTCTCGCGCACTCCGGTGACCAACCGGCTGCCGATGATCTCGTCGCCGCTCTCGATGCGGCGGTCGCCGGGATGGACTCGACCGAGGTCATCGCCCTGGCCGAGGCAGTCGATGATCCTGGTCCAGATGGCTGGGGTTACTCGGTAGAGGCGCTGGACCGGTTCAAGGAGCTGTCGGGGGAGTTGCGTGAGCTCCGGACCCACGCGAGCGAGCCGCTGCTCGACCTGGTCCGGCGCGTGATCACCACGATCGGCCTGGACGTCGAGCTCACCGCGACCCCCGACCACGTCGACTCCGGCCGCCGCGATCACCTGGCCGCGTTTTTGGATGCCGTCGGCAACTTCGTGTCGACCGAGTCGGACGGTTCGCTTGACGGGTTGCTGGCGTACCTGGCCGCCGAGGAGGAGTACGCCGCCGGCCTCGACCTCGCCGTACCGAGCGAAGCGGACTCGGTGAAGCTGCTCACCACGCACCGGTCGAAGGGCCTGGAGTGGCCGATCGTGTTCGTACCAACGCTGGTGTCGAAGGTCTTTCCGTCCGATCGCGGCCGGGACAAATGGACCACGAACGCGAAGGTGCTGCCGTGGCCGCTGCGAGGTGACGCGGACACGCTGCCCGATTTCCACGACCTCTCCAACGCTGGGCTGAAGGCGTTCGCGGACGAGTGCAAGGACGTGAACGCGCTGGAGGAGCGGCGGCTCGGGTACGTCGCATTCACCCGCGCGAAGGAGATCCTTGTCGCGACCGGGCATTGGTGGGGTCCGACGCAGAAGCGTCCGCGCGGGCCGTCGTCGTACCTCTCGAGGTTGAAGCAGCACGCGGGTGAGCGGGTCGTTTCGTGGGCCGAGCAGCCGGAGTTGTCCGCGGAGAATCCCGAGCTCGCTGAGCAGACGCAGGCTGCGTGGCCGGCGCCGTACGACGTGGCGTCGTACCAGCGGCGCCTGGATGCGGCGGCACTGGTCCAGCAGGCGCGCGCCGAAGGCCCGTCGATCGACGCAGAGGAGTCGCTGCTGCTGGATGAGCAGGCGACGGTCGCGCGATGGGATTCCGAGCTCGAGCGATTGTTGTCCGAGGCAAGGGAAAGCCGGAGCCGGAAGGCGTACGACGTCGAGCTGCCGGCCGCGCTCTCCGCGACCCAGGTGATGCGGATGGCGAAGGACCCGGACGGTCTCGCCTCCGATCTGGCCCGCCCGATGCCGCGCAAACCCAACCGGGCGGCGCGATTCGGCACCCGCTTCCACGCGTGGGTCGAGAGCTACTTCGGTCAACAACTCCTGCTCGACCCCGACGATCTGCCCGGTGCCGCCGATGAGGACATCGTCGACGACAGGGATCTCACCGATCTGATGGAGGCCTTCCGGACCGGCCCGTTCGGCGAAACCACGCCGTACGAGATCGAGGCCCCCTTCGCCCTGGCGATCGGGGGCCGGGTCATCCGTGGCCGCATCGACGCCGTCTACCAGGTGGTCCGCGAGGACGGCTCCCGCGGTTACGAGGTGATCGACTGGAAGACCACCCGCACCGAATCCGCCGACCCGCTCCAGCTGGCCATCTACCGAGTCGCCTGGTCCGAGCTCATGAACATCCCCCTCGACCAGGTCACCGCAGCCTTCTACTACGTCCGCACCCAAGACATCATCCGCCCCGAAAACCTCCCCACCAAACCAGAACTCATCAACCTCTTGAACGGCTGACCAACAAGCTCCGCCGGCAGAACCCGAACCGGGAAGGTCGCCCGTTAGGGGGTGAGGGTGGCCGGGGTCAGGGCGATGGGGAACGGGGTTGTGGCGTGGAATGTTTCTTCGGATTGCACCACGGCTTGGCAGGTGTAGCCGGTTGGCGTCAGGTCCAGGACGGTTAGTTCTTGGACCGTCGGGTCCAGGAGCCAGTAGGACTGGATGCCGTGGCGCTCGTAGAGGGTGCGTTTGAGGACTATGTCGGTGGTTCGGGTGGAGGGGGAGAGGACTTCGACGGTCAGGAGGGGTGGAGTGGTCAGGAGGTGAGGGCCGGCGTCGGAGCGGTGGCAGACCAAGAGGTCGGGGCGGAGGGAGACGCCGAGGGTTGGGCGGAAGTCCACTGAGCCGACCGATACCAAGAGCTCGGGCGGGCAGGCGTTCTTCAACGCGATCATCAGGCCGACGACGGCCGCGTGGTGGGCGGGTGGCTGGGCGCCGGTGACCAGCAGGCGTCCGTCCACGACCTCGTACCGGCGACCGTCCCGCGGGACAGGTGGTTCTGGCGACGCGGCTCCCGGTCGCCCGGTGTCGAGGCCCTGTTTGCTGAACACCCCAACAGCTTGACCGATGTCGCGGAGCCGCCGCTGAAGTTATCCACAGGGCTATGTCACCAGCGGATTGTCCAAGGTGCCGACGAACTGAAGGGAGCCGGCGACGTCGGTGAGGTCGACCATCTGCTGGTTGTTCCGCAGCTGAAGCCGGTTCAAGCACGACAACGCGAACGTCGGCGCGAAGATGTCGTACTTCGCGAACGCCTCGGCAAGCTCCGGCGTCGCCGCCTGGTAGTCACGCACCGACTCGGCAGCCACCGACCAGAACTCCGCCGGCGTCAGCAGCCTCTCCCGGTCCAGCAGCGGCGAGAGGAACCGGAAGATGCAGTCGAAGACGTCGGTGAAGATCGACAGCAGCTTCTCGTCGTCCGGGACCTCGGCACGGACCCGCTCAGCCTCGGCCGGCATCGAGGTCGACGGGTCCAGGACCGCGATCTCCTCCGCTATGTCCTTCATGATCACGCGAGTCGGCACCGCGTCACGCAGTACCAGGATCAGGTTTTCGCCATGCGGCATGAAGACCAGCTCGTAGGCGTAGAAGCTGTGCAGCAACGGGATCAGGTACGCGTCCAGGTACGCGCGCAACCACACGGCCGGCTCCAGGCCGGACTCACGGATGAGAGCCGCCGCCAACGAGGCACCGTGCCGATCGACGTGCAGCAGGCTCGCCATCGTGGCCAACCGCTCGCCCGGCTCCAGCGTCGGCACCGGGCTCTCCCGCCACAGCGCCGACAACATCTTCCGGTACGGCGAAGTCTTCTCGGTAGCGTTCTCGTAGTACCGGTTGTGGTACCCCGCCGCCGCGATCTCCCGCAGTACCGAGAACCCATACCGCTTCAGAACAAGGTCGTTCTCGACCAGTCCGTAGACCCAGTCGTTGATCGCCGGCGTCGCGGCCATGTACGTCGGCGACAGCCCACGCATGAACCCCATGTTCAGCACCGACAGCGCGGTCTTCACGTAATGCTTCGAGGGCTGCGACCGGTTGAAGAACGTCCGGATCGACTGCTGCGGCTGGTACTCGTCCGCACCGGACCCGAGATGGATGATGTGCCGCTGCGCGATATCCGCCGCGAACGTGATCGACGTCTTGTTCTCCCACTGCCACGGATGCACCGGCAGGTAGACGTAGTCCTCCGGCGAAGAGCCCGCGGCGACAATCCGATCCGCGAACTCAGCCAGCACGGCAGCTCCGAGCTCGCCCTGCACCAACTGCTGATAGGACGTCGTCGTACTACAAGCGACCGTCGCGTGCGACTTCCGTACGGCGATCCACGTCAACCGCACCCCGGCGCCGGTCTCCGGTGCGAACGCGAGATAGTCACTGACCCCGAACCCCAACCGCCCGTTGTTCGCGACGAAACACGGATGGCCCTCCGTCATCGCGGCCTCGATCGTCTGGAAGTCCGCAGTGACCAGATCGGCCGCGGTCAGGTCAGGCTTCGACAGCTTGTACGCCGCACTCGCCAGTGTGCTGCTGATCTCCTCGAGGTACACCGGCAGCATCTCGGCGCCGATGCCGAGCTGCTCGTGGAACTCGGTGATGAAGTCCAGCGCGTCGACCTCACCCAGCGACTCGGCGTCGATGTCCCAATGGTTCAGGGGATAACGCCGCGCGGTGAAGTGGTAGCGCCCGACCGTATAACCGTTGTCAGTGGCAACCGGTTCGAGGATCCGCTCGTGCGCGAACTCGGACAGTGCCTTGCGGACCAGCGCCTGGTTGACGACGGCCCAGACGGACGGGTTCAGATGGTCGGTCATTCAGCCTGCCTCATTCATCCGGGTCGCGTCGGTGTACTGGTCGCGGGTGCAGAAACTCAGCCAGGCCTGCTTGTCCGGCAGGTCCACGATGCTGTGCTTGCGGAACCCCATCCGCTCGTTCAGAGCATGGATCTTGGTATTGCGGACGTCCGGCTCGACCACGACCCGGTCGACGAGCGGGTCGCTGAACAGGCTGTCCATGATCGTCTCGAAGACAGCACCGGTGAACCCGGAGACCGGTGCGGCCGGCGGTCCGACCAGCACGTGCATGCCGATGTCACCCGCAGCCACGTCGTACGCCGCACCAATTGCGTCGTACGTCGGTTCGTAGCGCTCCATCAGGAACGCGGGCCGGCCGTCGTGCTCGCCGAGAAAGGCGCGGTGGTGGCCGGATTGCTCGATCCGGAGGTACTCCGCGTGCACGTCCTGGACGGACGCGGTCAGCAGTCCCCAGTAGCGCGCATAAGGCTGGGTGACCCAGCCGTGCAGCGTGGTCACGTCCTCGGTCAGGTCGAACGGCCGGAGGCTGAGGGTGCCGACCCCGGCGAAGAAACGCCGGTACGACGGCTCGGGCAGTGCTCTGGTCATGGCGGTCTGCTTTCGAGGTGGGCGAACCTGCTTAGCTAAGGCTTACCTTACTAGACCCTCGCCCCCGCATCGAATCCGGGTCAGCCGACGGACACGCGACGAAAGTCGGAGCCGGCGGGTAGTCCGCGCGGCGGATGCATCCCGACGATCGGCCTGCCTAGGTTGGAGGCATGTTGATTGCCGAGGATCTCTTGTTGCTGCTGTACGACGATGAGACCGGGAAGCCGATCACCGGGTCGCCCGGGCTGGACTACTCGCTCGCGGGTGCGGTGCTGATCGAACTCACCCTGCTCGGGAAGCTCGATATCGCCGAGCAAGGTGACGTCGTCAAGGCGGGCCGGCTCAAGGTGCTCGACCCCAGCCCGACCGGTGACGCCATCCTGGACCAGCGGCTCGCCTATGTCGTGAACAAGCCGGGCAAGCGTCCCAAGGACCAGATCGGCGCCATGTCCAAGAAGCTGCGCGACGAGGTGCTCGTGCGGCTGGCTGAGCGCGGCGTGCTCGAGCAGGACCAGGGCAAGGTGCTCGGGCTGTTCCCGGTCAAGCGCTGGCCGGCCAAGGACGCCCGGCACGAACTAGAGGTGCGTTCCCAGTTGGAGAGCGTGCTGAAGGTCGGTACGACGCCGGACCAGCGGACCGGTGCGTTGATCGCGCTGCTGAGCGCGCTGAACGTCGTACCGAAGGTCGTCACCGACGCGGTGGACAAGCGCGCGCTGAAGAAGCGGGCGAAGGAGATCGCGGACTCGGACTGGGCCGCCGAAGCGGTGAAGAAGGCCGTGACCGAGATGCAGGCCGCCGTGACCGCGGCGATCGTGGTCGCGTCGTCGAGCGCCGCGGCGTCAGGCAGTAGCTGAGGCCAGCCGGGATTTAATCTCCGGCTTGAGCACCTTGCCGACCTTGGAGCGGGGGAGGTCCTGCCAGAGCAGGACCTCCTTCGGCGCCTTGACGCTGCCGATCCGTTCCTTGGCGAAGGCAATCAGTTCGGCCGCCTCGACCGCACTTCCCGCCTGCAGTTGGACGACGGCCACCACCCGCTCACCCCACTTGTCGTCCGGACGGCCGATGACCGCGCAGTCCTGGACGGCCGGGTGGGCCATCAACGCCTGCTCGACCTCGGTCGAGTACACGTTGAAGCCGCCGGTGATGATCATGTCCTTGGCCCGGTCGACGATGTACAGATAGTTCTCGTCGTCCAGGTAGCCGATGTCGCCGGTGTGGTGCCACCCGTACGCCGAAGCCGCCGCAGTGGCCTCGGGATTGCGGTAGTACCCCTTCATCACCAGCGACCCGCGGACCACGATCTCGCCCTTCTCCCCCCGTGGGAGCAGGGACCCGTCCGCGGCCATGATCGCGGTCGTGACCAGCGGCGACGGCCGGCCGGCCGAGGCCAGCCGGGGCCGCGCGATGTTGCCGGAGGCATCGAAATGCTCCGACGGTGGCAGGATCGAGATCATCATCGGCGCCTCGGTCTGCCCGAACAGTTGCGCCATCACCGGCCCGATCCGCTCCAGCGCCTCCTCCAGTCGTGACACCGACATCGGCGCCGCGCCGTACCAGAAGCACCGCAGCGACGAGAGATCCGTCGCGTCGAGCTCCGGCGCCGCGAGCACCATGTAGATCAGCGTCGGCGGCAGGAACGTGTGCGTCACGCCGTGCCGCGGAATCAGTTCCAGGAAGGCGTGTACGTCGGGAGTCCGCATGATCACGATCTCGCCGCCGGACGCGAGCACGGGGAAGCACAGCACCCCGGCCGCGTGGGTCAGCGGCGCGAGTGCCAGGTACACCGGCCGCTCGCCGAACGGGTAACCCATCAGGGTCAGCGCCGTCATCGTTTCCAGGTTGGCGTTGCCCAGCATCACACCCTTCGGCCGGCCGGTGGTCCCACCGGTCCCGACGATCATCGCCAGGTCGTCCGGATCGGTCAGGTCAGGAGCCGGCTGGGACACGCCCCCGCAGAACGCGTCCCAGCCGACGGTCCGGCCCTTGGGGTGGGGGGCTGGGCCGGCCTCCGGATCCAGGCAGACGAAGGTGTGGACCTTCGGTAGCGCATCCCGGATCCGGTTCACCAGTGGCGCGAACGCCGACTGGTAGATCAGTACTTCACAGTCGAACTGGTCGAGCAGCTCCCGGTTCTCGGCCGCCTCGTTGCGCGGGTTGATCGGGCACCAGACCGCCCCGGCCCGGCTGATCCCGAACACGCAACTGAACGCGATCGGATCGTTCGCCGACAAGATCGCGACCTTCCCACCCGGGCGTACGCCGGATGCCGTCAGGCCGGCCGCGATCTCGTAGGACAGTTGCTGCACCTCGGCGTACGAGAGGGTCTTGCCGTCCGTGGTCAGGCAGGCCGCGTCCGGTCCCAGCGAGGCACCCTTGTCGAGGTAGTCGACCAGTCGCACTGTTACTCCCTCAGTGCAGAACGGTCAGCTGTGGCTCGGACACCAGACCGAAGCTGCGCAGTACGCCGAGCAGCTCACGGTGACCGAACGCCTGGCAGCCACTGGCGAAGCCGACGCGCTTCGGCGGTGTCTGCAGCAGTGAGTACGCCGCATACGCCTGGAGCAGACCGGTCTGCTGGTAGTTGCTGTTGCCGTGGATGACACAGTGCGCCCGGCCGAGCGGTCCGGAGGCGTGGACGGAGTCCAGGGACTTGTTCACGCGCGGGTTCTCTCGCGGCGGCATCGTGTCCATCACCTGACGTGCGGTCGCGGTGAGGGCCTCGTTGCGCTCGTCGGGCTGCATGTCCTTCGTGGCTTCCAGTGCGGCCGCCACGATCTGCGGTACGCCGTGCATCAACGCTGCGTTGAACACGCCACCCTGTGCCTTGCAGTTGGCCACGCGAGGATCGCGCTTGAACCAGACCGGGTGGGACGTGCCGCCCCAGGGGAGTGACAACGCCAGCTCGTGCTGTCCGGGGACGACCAGCGGAACCAGGCCCTGCTCCGGGAACTCGACGTACTCGTTCCGCTCGAGGAAATGGGCCTTCGACGTCGCAGCGTTCACCAGAATCGTGCGAGTCGAGGCGATGGTCGGACTGCCGCCCCAGAACACCGCGATGTCCAGGGTGTCCAGGCCGGGCTGCTCCAGGCAGAGCTGTGCGGCGATCTCTCCGGTGGTGTACATCTGCGCGATGCCAGGGGCCAGCAGCAGGCCGGCCTCGGCGAAGCGCGCGCCGTACGTCTCGTCGCAGGTGATCAGCCAGTCCTGCTCGCCGGTGGTGTCGGTGTAGTGCGCACCGGCCGCGAGTGCTGCTTCGACAGCGGCAGGACCGAGCTCACTGAACGGGCCGACCGTGTTGAGTACGACGGACGCGCCTTTGAACAGCTCGGTCAACGCGGCCACGTCGTGCTCGACCGACGCGATCTCGTAGTCGGCGGTCTCGATCCCCGGGACATGAGAGTCGAGTGACGCCTTGAGCTTGGCGTCGTCGCGACCGGCGGCCACGAACGGGACGTGGTAGTGGCGCAGGTACTCACAGATCAGCCGGCCGGTGTAGCCGGAGGCGCCGTACACAACAACGGGTTTGCTGCTCATGCGGCGATCACATCCCCATTCCGCCGTCGACCGGCAGCCCGATGCCGTTGATGAAACGTGCCTCGTTCGAAGCGAGGAAGACGACCGCGTCGGCCATGTCGGAGACTTCGCCGAGCCGGCCGGCCGGGGTCAGCTCGACCACGGCCGCGACCGCTGCCTCGGGGGACTCGAACAGCCCGAGTTGCGCGACGTCGTTGGCCAGACCGGCGCCCATCGGCGTCGGGACCAGACCGGGGTACAGGCAGTTGACGCGTACGCCGTACCCGAGCTTGCCGGACTCCATTGCGGCGACGCGGGTGAGGCGGTCGACCGCGGACTTGGTCGCGGAGTAGACCGCGATACCGGGGAACGCGATGGTCGCGGCGACCGAGGCGACGTTGATGATCGCCCCGCCCTGGCCGGCCAGTCCCTCCGGACGCATCGTGCGGAGGCCGTACTTGATCCCGAGCGTGGTGCCGAGCACATTGACCTCGAGCATCTTGCGGATGTCGGCGGCGGTCACTTCGGTGAGCAGGCTGGTGATCTCGATTCCGGCGTTGTTCACCAGGATGTCCAGGCCACCCATGATGTCGTTGGCCGCGACGACCGCGTTCTCCCAGTCGCCCTCGTCGGTGATGTCGTGGGCGACGAAGCCGTTGCCCGCGCCGAACTCGGTGTCCAGTGCGTCGGCGACCGCTTCGCCGAGATCCTTCTGCAGGTCGCTGATCACGACCTTGGCGCCGGCTGCCGCGAGTGCCTTCGCCATCCCTTCGCCGAGCCCCTGGGCTCCGCCGGTGACGAGGGCCTTGCGGCCGGAGAGATCGAGTCCGCCCATGTGAAGCTCCTTTGCTCGGGACGCCGGGATTGATTCACACTCTGGCCAGGTCTTTGACAGGCGTCAAGACTTTGCTTGACACTTGTCAAGAAATCTCCTCGCCGCGGGAGCGCCTGGCCCGCGGCGAGGTACGCTGACGCGAACCAACCGCCGACCCGGAGTGGGGTGATGACCCGTGACCTCAGCGAATGTGCCCGCAACGGAGACGCCGGAGCGGCCGGTCCGGGGATCGGCACGGGTGTCCGGGATCGACAAGATCGAGCGCCGCCGGATCGCGCTGGCCGAGTCCGCGCTGAAGACGCTCGGCGAGCTCGGGTACGCGCGGACCAGCCTGCGGGAGATCGCGAACAACTCCGAGTTCACCCACGGCGTCGTGCACTACTACTTCCGCGACAAGATCGACCTGATCAGCTACTGCGTGCGCTACTACAAGACCAAGTGCGCACAGCGGTACGACGAGGTCGTCGAGACCGCGACCTCCGCCGACGAGCTGGCCGTCGGGTTCCTGGGCAAGATGACCCAGACGCTGGTCGAAGAGACCCCGATGCACAAGCTCTGGTACGACCTGCGCGCCCAGAGCATGTTCGAGGACCAGCTGCGGCCGGACGTCGCCGCGATCGATCTCCTGCTGGAGCAGATGATCTGGCGCATCCTGACCCGGTACGCCGATCTGACCGGGACGACGCCGTCGGTCGACGCACCGACGGCGTACGCACTCCTGGACGGCCTGTTCGAGCAGGCCGTGGTCGGCTACGCGGCGAATCCGGAGACGGTGGCGGACCTGCTGACCGGCCGGATCCAGCAGGTCCTGCCCAAACTCGTCGCCTAGCTACTCGGCCTGGCAGTTCGTCTTGCAGAGCTTGTCGGTCAAGGTCAGGTTCGTGCCGGGCTCTTCGGTGTCGACCTCGGCCGAGTACTCGACCAGCCAGTCGCCGACGGTGAGCTGAGCCGTCGCCTGGGACTTCTGCTGACCGAACCAGGTGGTGATCTCCGAACCCTGGTTGATGTGGGCCAGCTCCAGCACCTGCGGCAACACCTTGGCGATCTCGGCCGACGACGTGTCCTCCGGTCCGGCGGCGTGCAGCGACAGCACCGGTGGTCGGGGGTGTTGCCCACTGAGTACGCCGATCGACGTACCACCCGTCGTACACGTCACGTAGGCGACGTCCGGAGTGCACTTGTAGCCGGCACCGGTGAAGGCGGCCACCACCTGCGTCGCGTTGATCGTCGGCATCGGTGTCGACGCCGCACTGGTCGTCGTCCCGGCACCGGTGGTCGTACCGGGACTGGAGCTGGTGGCCGAGGGCTGGTCACCGCCCTTGTCACCGCCCTTGTCGTCGGCCTTGTCCTCGGAGCCGGACGAGCAGGCGGTCAGGAGAAGGGCGAGCAGAGTCAAGGCGGTGACTGTGCCCGTGCGACGCTTCAGACCGGCACCTCGATCGCCGCGTCCAGGGCGATCGTGATCATCTCGGAGAACGTCGTCTGACGCTCCTCCGCGGTCGTCTCTTCCTTGGTGATGAGGTGATCGGACACCGTCATGATGCCGAGCGCCCGGCGGCCGAACTTCGCCGCCAGCGTGTAGAGCGCCGAGGCCTCCATCTCGATGCCCAGGACGCCGTACTCCGCGGTCCGGGCGACCAGGTCGGCCCGGTCGTTGTAGAACAGGTCGCCGGAGAACACCTGGCCGACGTGCACGTTCAGGTTGGCCGCCTCGGCCGCGTCCACCGCCGCGCGGAGCAGCTGGTAGTCCGCGGTCGGCGCGTAGTCGAGGCCGTGGAAGCGCAGCCGGTTCATCTGCGAGTCGGTACTCGCGGACATCGCCACGATCACGTCGCGGACCCGGACCGCCTCGGTCAGCGCGCCGCACGTCCCGACCCGGATCAGGGTCTGTACGTCGTACTCCGCGAACAGCTCGTTCGCGTAGATCGAGGCGGACGGCTGGCCCATGCCCGAGCCCTGCACGGAGATCCGCTCACCCTTGTAGGTGCCGGTGAATCCGAACATGTTCCGGATCTCGGTGTAGCAGATCACGTCGGACAGGTAGGTCTCCGCGATCCACTTGGCCCGCAGTGGATCGCCGGGGAACAGCACCCGCGGTGCGATCTGCCCCTTCTCGGCGGCGATGTGAATACTCATGCGGGGATGCTCTCACGCGGCCGGGATATGTTGAGACATGTGGCCTACTCCATCGCTTCTGGTTCGTTAGCGCTGTCCCGGTCCGTTCTCGATCGTGCGGCCGACCGCAGGCGGGACGAAGAGTGGTTGGCGAAGGCGTGGGCCGACCCGGCCACGCAGGTGGCCGTTGTGGCCAAGGACAAGCTCCAGATGACACCCGACCGGACCGCGGTGCGGTTCCTGCAGCCCGGTGAGGCGCCGGAGGGCATCAAGGTGTTCCTCGGCATCGACCGGGAGGCAGGCGCCGGCCAGACCGCCGACGGCCGGGCCGTGTTCGCCGTACTGGTCAGCACCGAGGCAGACGAGTCGTATGCGGGGCTCCGTGAGATCGGTGGGGTGCTTGTCGACCGCGAGGCCGGTATCGCGGTCAACGTGATCGGCCTGTCCAATTGGCACGCGGTCCACACCCACTGTGCGAACTGCGGCGAGCACACCGAGGTGATCGAGGCCGGTCACGTCCGGCACTGCCCGGCGTGCGGACTGTCCCACTTCCCGCGCAGCGACCCGGCGATCATCGTGCTGGTCACCGACGACGAGGACCGTGCACTGCTCGGCCGCAACGGGGCCTGGCCCGAGGGCCGCTACTCGACGCTGGCCGGGTTCGTGGAGCCGGGGGAGTCGCTGGAGGCCGCCGTACGGCGTGAGGTCTTCGAGGAGACCGGTGTGGTCGTCGGGACGGAGATCGAGTACGCCGGCAGCCAGCCGTGGCCGTTGCCGTCGAGCCTGATGCTCGGGTTCTACGCCAAGGCGTCGCGGTTCGACATCGAGGTGGACGCCGACGAGATCGCCGAGGCCAAGTGGTTCACCCGGGAGGACCTTCGTGCGCTGGTCGAAGCCGGCACGATGGCCCTCCCCGGCAACATCTCCATCTCCCGCCGCCTGATCGAGGGCTGGTACGGCGAGGAGCTCACCGGTAGCTGGTGATCACCGGCCCACGTTCGAGGCGATGGCGGCGATGCGGATCAGGATGCCCTCCCAGCGCTCCACACTGCCGTCGGCCTCGAGCTGCCTGAGTTTGCGGTCCACTGCGACCACGTAGGCGGCGTGGCTGGGCCAGCTCGCCTTCGCACTCGGCAGTGAGTCGGTCAGAGTGCAGCCGTAGGTCAGGAAGCGGTTCGTTACGTGGCTGTTGACGTTCCCGGTCCAGACCGTCGGCCGGAGGTCGGACTGCGGACACGAGTCGACGGGTGGGGTGTAGGACGCGAGGTTGGTCGGGTTGATGAAGCCGTCCGGCCGCAGCAGCGTGTAGTAGGTGCCGTCCGGCGTCTGCGTCAGGCGGTTGAGGCCGTGGTCGCGCAGGACGGTCGACTGGCCGCTGAGGATGTCCAGGACGAACAGCCGTCCGCCGCTGACGCCGTACAGGTAGCCGTCGCGCCAGGACAGTGCTCCGTCGTTCGCGCCGGTCACTGCGCTGAAGACGGGGATCTGGCGGACCACCTGGCCGGTGGCGGGCTTCACGACGAAGACGATGCCGTCGGCCAGGCCCCACAGGTTTCCGTCCGGTCCGAGGATCAGTTCGTTGATGCTGGCCGCCCCGGAGACCGGGACGATGTCGGACAGCACCTGTCCGGTGGCCGGGTCGACCTTGACCAGATGGGCCTCGGTGGCGACCGGGTCGGTGCCTTGACCGCCCTCGATGCTCGAGCCGGCCCACACGCTCGTCCCGACCGGCAGGACGGACGAGATGGTCTGGTCGGCCACCAGGTTGCGGTAGACCGTGTGGCCACCGGTCGGTACGTCGTACACGGTCAGCGCGCCGCCGTACTCGCCGTACGCCGGAGTGGTGCCGACGTACACGCGGTTGCCCGCCGGTACGACGGCGACGGGACGGTTCTGGTGGTCGCTGTCGACCAGGCTGAACAGTTCCTTCGGGTTGGTCGGGCTGTCCGGTTGGGTCGGATCCCAGAGGGACAGACGGCCGTACGGGTAGATGCCGACGTACAGCTTGCCGTTTCCGTCCCAGCCCCAGCCCTCGACCTGTCCCTGCCGGGTGGTGATGGTCGTCTTACCGGTGGCCGGGTCGTAGAGGCCGGTGGAGCCGTTCAGGTAGACGTTGACGAAGACCTTGCCGGTGCTGGGGTCCGCGATCGTGTGCATCAGCGGCGACGGCACGTACTGGAACGGTGAGCTCCACTGCGTGAGAGTGCCGGCCTGTGGGTCGTAGCGGAACGTTCCGCCCGAGTAGTTGCCGGCCAGGCCGTAGAGCACGGGTACGCCGTTCTCGGTGATCCAGCCGTACCCGATCGAGGCCCCACGCGTGACGGTGACGGCCGGAGACACCGGGCCGATCGTGTTGTTGTCGATGTCGTAGTGAACGAGCGCCAGAGTGTTGTTGGTGAAGTACACGCCACCCGGACCGGCCGGGGACACGCCACGGGCGGCGATCGGGTAGTCCATCACCTGGGTGCCCGTCGCGGTGTCAGTCATCTTGACCTGCTCCCCGGTGACGGCGTCGACCACGACCAGGCGGCTACTGGCGTTGGCGAAGACCTTTCCGCCGGCGTAGTCCAGGTCGATGAAGTCCTTGGCCGTCGTGCCCGGGGGAGTGATGTCCTCGACCGCTTTGGTCTCCACGTCGATGCGCAGGAGCCGCGCGTTCGGAGTGGAGACGCCGACGAACAGTTTGTGGTGATCCGGGTCGTAGACCGTCGACCGCGCGTACTGCTGTACCGGGTCGAGTGAGCCGTAGTCGGTGACCTCACCGGTCGACGTGTCGTACTTGAACGCGTGCGCGGTCGGATAGGTGCCGGCGTACACATTGCCGTCTGGATCGGCGGTGAGGCCGTAGATCTGGGACTCACCGGGGATCGGCTGGCCCAGGTCGGTCACTGTGCCGTCGCCCGGGCTGTAGCGGTAGAGGTGCGCGTTCGCGTAGGTGCCGAGATACACGTCACCGTTCGGCACCACCACGATCGCCCACCCGCCGGCGGCACCAGGCAGTGGTGTCGCACTGATCAGCTGGCGGGTGCGCAGGTCCACGACGTTGAGACGGGCGTTCTCACCGGCGGGTACGGCGTACACGACGTCGCGGCCGTCCGGCATCTTCCCGATCGCGCCCTCCATGACGGTGAGCGAGCTGACCGGTGAACCGAGGTCGCGGATGACGTCGTCGGCCGGACCGAACGTCGTGGTCGGCGGCTGGAGCGGTCCGTTCTCGTTCGGGAACGGGAACGGCAGGGTTGCGGGCCGGTCCGGATCAGGTGGCGGTGCCGCGGCAGCGTGCAGGCCACCCGTGGCGAGCACGCCGAGCGTCACGGCGAACGTGATCAGGGCACGGCGGATAGAACGGCGCGTGGTCATGGGCGGACTCCCTGCGACGTGGTTCATCGCAAGGTATAACGGTCATGACCGTAAAGTCCATAACTCAGGCGATATGGCCTGGGTCAGGTTTCAGGCGACGAGTTTCTCCGCGACCTGGGCCAGCGACGGGTTGGTCATCGCGGTGCCGTCGGGGAAGACCACGGTCGGCACGGTCTGGTTCCCGTTGTTGATCTTCTCGACCAGCTTCGCGGCGTCCGGCTGCTGCTCGATGTCGACCTCGGTGAACTCGATCCCGGCCCGCTTCAGCTGGCCCTTGAGGCGGTGGCAGTATCCACACCACGGCGTCGAGTACATCGTGATTGCCGGCATCGGCGGACTCCTTCAGGAGTGGGAGGAAAATCTGTCGGGCGATCCGTCTAGGGTTGCCCTCGACCTATTCGAACCACGCCGTAGGTGGTGCTGTTCCCGCATGACCCAGCCCGTGAGCGACCTCACACGCTCCGCGTCCCCCGACGACCTGCTTGCGGCCCTCGATCCCGAGCAGCGGGAGGTCGCGACGGCCCTGCACGGGCCGGTCGTGGTGATGGCCGGAGCGGGCACCGGGAAGACCCGGGCGATCACCCACCGGATCGCGTACGGCGTGCGGACCGGCACCTTCGACCCGGTCCGGGTGCTCGCGGTGACGTTCACCCAGCGGGCGGCCGGTGAAATGCGTGGCCGGCTCGCGCAGCTCGGCGTCGAGGGCGTGCAGGCCCGCACCTTCCACTCCGCCGCGCTCCGGCAGGCCCGCTTCTTCTGGCCCAAGGTGTACGGCGGGGAGCTGCCGCCGATCGCGGACCGCAAGTTCCCGCTGCTGACCGAGGCGGCGTCGCGCTGCCGGGTCCGGGTGGACACACCCGCGTTGCGCGACCTGGCCGGCGAGGTCGAGTGGGCCAAGGTGAGCAACGTCCGGCCGGACGACTACGCACGGCTCGCGCCGAAGTCGGGGCGGACGCTGGCGGCCTTCGACCCGGCCACGATCGCGCGGATCTTCGCGGCGTACGAGGACGTGAAGCTGGAGCGCGGGCGGATCGATCTGGAGGACGTGCTGCTCTGTGCGGTCGCCCTGCTCGCGGAGGACGAGCGGGTGGCGGCCGAGATCCGGCGGCAGTACCGGACCTTCGTCGTGGACGAGTACCAGGACGTCTCGCCGCTGCAGCAGAGTCTGCTCGACCTGTGGCTCGGTGGGCGGGAAGACGTCTGTGTGGTCGGGGACCCGGCGCAGACCATCTACTCCTGGGCCGGCGCCGAGCCGGAGAACCTGGTCCGGTTCGCGTCCCGGCATCCGTCCGCGGCGGTGATCAAGCTGGTCCGGGACTACCGGTCGACGCCGCAGATCGTCGACGTCGCGAACAAGATCCTGGATGCGGCCGGTCCGTCCGGGCTGCCTGGTCGGGTGACGTTGCGGTCGCAGCGTGATCCCGGGCCGGCCCCGGTGTACCGCGAGTACTCCGATGAGGTCGCGGAGGCGGACGCGGTGGGCCGGGCGGTCGCGCGGCTGAAAGAAGAGGGCGTCGCGTTGCGGGACATCGCCGTACTGTTCCGGACGAACGCGCAGTCGGAGAACTTCGAGCAGGCTCTCGCCGAGCGGAAGATCCCGACCGTGCTGAAGGGGGCCGAGCGGTTCTTCGAGCGGGCCGAGATCCGGCAGGCCGCCGTACTGCTGCGTGGTCAGGCGAAGGCCGGGGACGTGTCGGACGATCTGGTCGAGGTCGTGACCGGCGTGCTGGGTGGAGCCGGGTGGACGCCGGAGCCGCCGACCGGGACGGGCGCGGTGCGGGACCGGTGGGAGTCGCTGAGCGCGCTCGTGACGATGACGTCGGACTTCGCCGCGGCGAATCCGGAGGCCCGGTTGCCGGACCTGATGGCGGAGCTGGACCGGCGGGCGACGATCCAGCACGCGCCGCTGGCCGAGGGGGTAACGCTGGCGACGCTGCACGCGGCCAAGGGGCTGGAGTGGGAGTGCGTGTTCATCGTCGGGGCCCACGAAGGGACGCTGCCGATCACCTACGCCCAGACGCCGGCGCAGGTGGAGGAGGAGCGGCGACTGTTCTATGTCGGCGTGACGCGGGCGAAGCAGCAGCTGTACGTCAGCTGGTCGACGTCCCGCTCACCCGGCGGTCGCGGGACTCGCGGCCCGACCCGCTTCCTCGACCCGATCGGCGTCCGGACCTCGCGTCAGCCGACGGCGTGGGAGCCGTCGACCGATCGCGCCGAGCGGGCGACCCGCAGCGGCCGGCCGATCCCCAAGTGCCGGGTCTGCGGCCGCGGCCTGCTCGATCCCGGTGCCCGCAAGCTCGGCCGCTGCGAAGACTGCCCCTCGACGATCGACCAGGTCCTGTACGACGCCCTCATCGCCTGGCGCACCGAGCAGGCCGAGTCCGAGCGGATGCCCGCGTTCGTCATCCTGACCGACGCCACGTTGACGGCGATCGCCGAGACGAAGCCGACCGACGAACAGTCCCTGCGCCGGATCCCGGGCATCGGCCACACCAAGCTGACCAAGTACGGCGAGCAGCTCCTCGTGCTCTGCACCCGCTAGTTACCGACAGGTTTCAAGCACCTGCTCCTCCGGGCAACGTTTCCAGCGGCGGCCCGGAAATCTGTTGCCAGGCACAGGGTTGGGGGCGCACCCTGGAAGACGTGCCACGTTCTGCTGCCGGCAGACGTGGCAATTAGGTGACAGAGGCAACGATCTCGGAGCGTGCGGATGGCGTCCCGGAGCGTGCCGGGAACCCGTCGGGGCGGACAGATCCGGTCGTCATGGCGGCAACTTCCGGCCAAGTTCGCAAACTGCCGTTAAATAGTTTGCGGGCTCCGACTCCGTCGGCGTACTGTTCTTTCTGCGGTCGAAGCCTGGCCGAAAACTTCAAACAACCATAGCGATCGAGCTAACCGCCCGCTTCGCCACAACGAGAGGAGGTGCCCTGGACATGATTACCAACACGGTCAAGATGCCGTTCAGCGACGTTGTCGCGCAGCCGTGCGCCCAGATCCCGGGTGCCTCGCCGCGTCTGCACGTCGCGACCGTTGTGCTCCTGGCCTCCGGTTTTGCCCAGTTCAAGGGCGGAGCTGTAGGCGGTGCGAAGTACGGCGGTTCGGGTTCTCGAGCATGGAGTCCACCGGTCTGACAACTGTCAGAGCCGGCACCTCCAAGGCCGCGGAACCCGAAAAGGGTCCCGCGGCCCTTTTGTTTGTCCCTGAATTTGGCGGTCTACAACCGTTGACCGTCACCGACGACAAGAGATCAGCACCAAAAGTCACTGGGAGGTGACCGGAATGAGCGTGAGCTTCCTCGATGTCTTCACCGAGGTGGCAACGTCGCAGGACCTGCCCTGTCGGTCCTACGCGCCAGAACTCTTCTTCGCCGAATCGCCGGCGGACGTCGAGTACGCGAAGTCTCTCTGCACGACCTGCCCGTTGAAGGCCGAGTGCCTGGCCGGAGCGCTCGAGCGTTCCGAGCCGTGGGGAGTGTGGGGCGGCGAGCTGTTCGTCCAGGGTGTGGTGGTTCCGCGCAAGCGGCCACGTGGGCGTCCCCGCAAGAGCGACACCGTTACCGCAGCCTGACGAGCCAACCAATCCGAATCGAGACTCCAACACATGACCACTCAGATTTCGCACAGGAGAACTGACATGCATTTACTTCAAGAAGATCTCGCTCGTGCTCATTGTCGTGCTTCACTGCACGACGCCGAGCAGAACCGGCGCTTCCGCCTCGCTCACCAGATCGAGAAGGCGCAGAAGCAGGCCGAACGGGCCGGCCGGCGAGCTGAGAGGGCCAGCGCACGCGCGCGCCTCGCACTCGCCCGCCTCGTCTGATCCACCAGTCACACAGTGAGCCCGCCGGGCCGGTCCGTCAGGAGGACCGGCCAGGCAGGCTCCACAGCCTGACCAGCTGAACACTGAAGTACGAGGGGCGGCACCCATCGGGGGGCCGCCCCTCGGCCATGTCCGGGGCGCATCGCGGTGCAGACTAGTGCCATGGCAAGAGCTACCTGTGCGTTGTGTGGTCAGCAGGCGGAGTCCGAGGACGTGCCGCTGACCTGGATGACCTCGCTGGAGGACGGCCGCAAGCTGCTGTACTGCGACCGGTGTGCCCGGGAGAACGTCCGCAGTATCGAGGGGAAGCTGGACTCCGTCTACTGGTGAGAAAGTTTTGAACCGGATGTCGATTCCGGGCTGATCCACCCGACGCAGGAGTAAAGACACTCCTGGGAAGGACCGGATCATGACACTCACCACCGAGGACGCGGCCGTGAAGACCGGCCGGCGGCAGTGGATCGCGCTCGGCGTTCTCTGCCTCGCCACTCTGCTGGTGTCGCTCGACCTGTTCGTGATGCTGCTCGCCGTACCGGCGGTGACCGAGGCGCTCGGGGCGACCAGCAGCCAGCAGTTGTGGATCCTGGATGTGTACGGGTTCATGGTCGCCGGTCTGATGATCACGATGGGCAACCTGGGTGACCGGATCGGCCGGCGCCGGCTGCTGCTGACCGCGGCGGCCGTCTTCGGTGTCGCCTCGATCGTCGCGGCGTACTCGGTCAGTCCCGGCATGCTGATCGGCGCCCGGGCGGTGCTGGGGATCGCGGGGGCCGCGATCGCGCCGTGCACGCTCTCGCTGATCTCCACCCTGTTCCCGGACGAGCGGCAGCGGACGACCGCGCTGGGCGTCTGGGCCGGTTGCTTCACCGTCGGTGCCACGGTCGGCCCGATCGTCGGCGGCGTACTGCTCAACCACTTCTGGTGGGGCTCGGCGTTCCTGATCGGCGTACCCGCGATGGTCGTGCTGCTCGCGGTCGGTCCGATCCTGCTGCCGGAGTACCGCGACGAGAAGGCCGGGCGGATCGACGTACCGAGTGTCGCCCTGTCGCTGGCCGCGATCCTGCCGGCCATCCACGGTCTCAAGCACCTGGCCTCGCACGGCGTCGGTACGACGTCGGTCGGAGCGCTCCTGATCGGCGGGGTGTTCGGCTGGATCTTCGTACGGCGTCAGCGCCGCCTGGCCGACCCGCTGGTCGACGTCAGCCTGTTCACCCGGCCGACCTTCAGCGTGACGCTCGGCAGCATGCTGGCCTTCTCGATGCTGTCCGGCGGCGTGATGGTCTTCGTCGCGCAGTTCTTCCAGCTGGTCCAGGGCATGACCCCGCTGGCGGCCGGTCTGGCTCTGGTTCCCGGCATGATCACGACCACGATCGCCTTCCAGTTGGCGCCGCGGCTGGCCCGCCGGATCCGGCCGGCTGTCCTGATTCCGGCCGGCATCGCCTTCACGGTCGCCGGGATGATCGTCGTGACGCAGACGACCTCGACCATCGTCCTGGTGATCGCGTTCGCCATCACGTGCCTCGGCCCGGCGCCGCTGGTCACGCTCGGGACGAACCTCGTCATCGGCTCCGTGCCGCCGGAGAAGGCCGGGTCCGCCGGTGCGCTGACCCAGACCAGCAACGAGTTCGGCTACTCGCTCGGCATCGCGGTCCTGGGCAGCGTCGTGACCGTCGTGTACCGCAGCCACATGGACGGCCGTGGCGGCAATTCACTGGGTGAGGCGATCAGCCAGGGCGTCCCGGCCGACGTACTGGCTCAGGCGCGCGAGGCGTTCACCAGCGGTCTCCATGTGGCCGCCGGTGTCACAGCGGTAGCCCTGACCGTTGTCGCTGTCGTCATCGCCGTGACCCTGCGCAAGGCGCCGCCGCTCAACCGCCAGTGAAACCGAAGTCAGTGAGGCCGGGGTCAGTGAAACCCGGGCAGGAACTCGTCCAGCACACCGCTGAACGGAGCCTCGGCCTCGAGCTGGGACAGGACCGCGATCCCGCCGATCCAGACCCGGTGGATCAGCAGGTACGACGGTGGCAGGTTGAGCTTGAGCGCCATCGACGCACTGGGCGAGCGGAAGTCGCTGGTCCGGTTCGCCTGGGCCCGCATCCAGGCCCGGTTGAACTGGAACGTCTCGGTCCGGGCCGGCTCCGCGAACGGCGCCAGGTAATCCATCAGCTGCTCCGGGTCGATGTCCATCCGCGGCTTGACGAAGCCCTCCTCGCGCAGCCCGGCGAGGACGGCATCGCCATCGCCTTCCAGCGAGATCCGTAGCAGCCGCCCGATCGCGGGCGGCAGGCCGTCCGGGAGTCGTGCGCAGAGGCCGAAGTCGACCACGCCGAGCCTGCCGTCGGCCAGGACACGGAAGTTCCCGGGATGGGGGTCCGAGTGCAGCAGACCGGCGTACTTGGGTCCGCTGAACATGAACCGCACGTACTTCAGCCCGATCTCGTCCCGCTCCTGCTTGCTGCCCTCGGTGATGTACGACGAGAGCGGCCGGCCCTCGATCCACTCGGACACGATGACCGCGGGGGAGTGCTTGATGACGCGTGGGACGACGAACTCGTCGTGGTCCTTGAAGGCGTCGGCGTACTGCTGCTGGGCCTGCGCCTCGCGGTCGTAGTCGAGCTCCTCGCCGATCCGCTCCTGCAGCTCGGCGACGAGCGGCTTCATGTCCAGGCCGGGCACGAACGTGCCGAAGGTCCGGGCGAACCGGCCGAGCTGGCGTAGATCCGCGCGCAGCGCCTCGGCGGCACCCGGGTACTGCAGCTTCACGGCGACCTCACGGCCGTCCTTGAGGATGCCGCGGTGCACCTGGCCGATCGAGGCTGCCGCCGCGGGCAGGTCGTTGAACTCCTCGAACCGGTCCCGCCAGCGCTTACCCAGCTCCCGCGACAAGATCGTGTGCACGGTCGAGGCCGGCATCGGCGGGGCGGAGTCCTGCAGCTTGGTCAGGGTGGCCCGGTACGGCGCCGCGAGCTCCTCCGGCATCGCGGACTCCATCAGGCTGAGCATCTGCCCGAACTTCATCGCGCCGCCCTTGAGCTCACCCAGGACGGCGAACAACTGGTCGGCCGTGCGGCGCTGGAACTCGGCGAACACGGTCTCGGCCGGTGCGCCACCGATCCGCTTGCCCAGGCCGAGAGTGGCCCGCCCGGCGGCACCGAGCGGCAGGCTGGCAAGTTTCGCGGTCCGGCTCAGCGCTTTGCGAGGAAGGTCCGACACATTCCCATTCTGTCCGGTCACCCAAGTCTGGACGACGGAGGGGCGGTGCCGGACACACACTGCGTGCCAGGCACCGCCCCTACGACTTGGTGCGTCAGGCCTTGCCGAGGATCCGGTTCAGGTTCGTACCGCACTCGGGGCACTTGGCCTTGGCCATGCGCGTGCCCTTGTCGTTGACCTTGACCTCGCCGTCGGCGGTGCGCTTGGCCTTGCACTTGACGCAGTAGAACTCGCCGCTCCAGGTCTCTGCCATGAGGGCCCTCTCCTTGCTCTGTACCAGCCCGGGGTTCCCACCCCGGGCAGTCGTGGATGCTAACGGCAGACCGTTCTGCCGTAGGCCGTTCGGCCCAGTCGGGATTCACCCTACGGCAGCCAGGCACAGGCTCAAGCGCACCTCCCGGCCCGCGTGCCGCTGGGATCCGCCGAGGAAAGCCCTTTCCGTATTCGGCCGGCGACACGGAACAGGCTCCCGGTGAGCCGCCTCCGGAACCGCTCGGCTTCCCCTCCGAACGGCCCCGGAGGCGATCCGGGAGCCTGTTGGACCTGACGCTAAGAGCCAGCCGCCGCGCTGGCAAGACCGGGTTGTCCACCCCTGTGGATAACTCTGTGTGCAACCTGTGGGGCGCGCCGCCGCACACTGTGGACGAGCGGGGGAACAGCGTGTGAACAACCAGGATCGACGGACTCAAGATCTGGCGTCTGACCTGCGAAAACGTCGATGCACAGGATGTGGACGGAAGAAAGTTGTCGGATTCGGGGGGTACATTTCTGAGCCATGGCCGACTCTCCACCGCGCCCGATCCCGCCGTACGTGGACATCCGCCGCAGCAAGCGGCGCAAGCGGACCGTCAGCGCCTACCGGGACGGCGAGCGGGTGGTCGTGCTGATGCCCGACCGGCTGTCCGCCACCGAGGAGGCGCGCTGGGTCGAGACCATGCTGGCGCGGCTCGACAAGCAGCGCAGCCGATCGCGCGTGTCGGACGAAAAATTGTTGGCCAGAGCACACGAACTCGCGTGTCGCCATCTCCCCGAAGTGCCCGAACCTGCGTCTGTGAGGTGGGTTTCGAACCAAAACAGACGATGGGGATCCTGCACTCCGGCGGACAGATCGATCCGTTTGAGCACCCGTTTGCAGTCCATGCCCGCCTGGGTGGTCGACTACGTGCTCGTCCACGAGCTCGCTCATCTGGTCGAGCCGGCCCACAACGCGGCCTTCTGGGACCTGGTCCACCGCTACCCCAAGGCCGAGCGCGCCGAGGGGTATCTGGAGGGCATCTCGGCCGCCTCGTCGCTCGATCTCGAGGACTTCTGAGGCGCGTCACCCCGGCGTCGTACGGCGTACGAGAAAGGGTGAGGTAGGGCCAGCCCCAGGGTGGACTGGGTGGCTTCCTGCATGGTCGTGACCCCCGGTCTCCAGCCAGGCTTTTGCCCGTAGCCAGCGCCACGCCAGGTGCGCTGGGTGGGGCGCCGGTAGGGGTGCAGAGGGGCAGGGAACGTATGGCCAGGGGACAGATCACGGTGCGTGCGGCGCGTTGGAGCGCCACCCATCCGTGGCGCGCGATCGCGATGTGGGTGGTCGTCGTGATCGCCTGCTTCGCCATCGGCTCGTTGACCGGGACCAAGCAGTCCGAGAACGAGGGCGACATCGGCGAGGTGACCCGGGCCGACAACATCGTCAAGTCCGGCAACTTCGACGACCCGGACGTGGAGAGCGTGCTGATCACGGCTCCGTCCGGGACGCTCGACCAGAAGGCGGCCGACCAGGCGGCCGGCGTGGTGATCCAGAAGATGCGCGCCCTCGGTGGGGTCGCGGAGGTCGCCCAGCCGATCGCGTCGGCGAAGAAGGACGCGGTGATCGTCAGGGTCACCCTGAAGGACGGCGAGGACGACAACCGTGTGCAGCCGCTGCTCGACACCACAGCTCAGCTTCAGCAGCAGTACCCGAACCTCCGGATCGAGGAGGTCGGTGGCCTGTCCATCGACAAGGCTCTCAACGAGACCCTCGGCAAGGACTTCAAGCGCGCGGAGATGTTCAGTCTGCCGGTGACGCTCGCGATCCTCCTGATCGCGTTCGGCGCGCTGATCGCCGCCTCGGTCCCGCTGGTACTGGCGCTGTCCGCAGTCGCGGCCGCGATCGGCCTCTCCGCGGCAGCGTCGCAGCTCATCCCAGCGGTCGACGCGGTGAACAGCGTGATCCTGCTGATCGGTATGGCGGTCGGCGTCGACTACTCGCTCTTCTACCTGCGCCGCGAACGTGAGGAGCGCGCCAAGGGGCGCGGTCATGTCGACGCGGTCGAGATCGCCGCGGCCACCTCCGGTCACGCGGTCGTCGTCTCCGGTACGGCGGTGATCATCTCGATGGCCGGGTTGTTCCTGGCCCGGGACGCGGTGTTCTCGTCGTTCGCGGTCGGCTCGATCCTGGTCGTCGCGGTGGCCGTCGTCGGTTCGCTGACCGTGCTTCCCGCCGTACTGGCGAAGCTCGGGCGCTGGGTGGACCGGCCGCGGATCCCGTTCGTCTGGCGGTTGACGGCGAACCGGAGCAAGCCGCGGTTCTGGCCGACCATGTTGAAGCCGGCGCTGAAGCACCCGGTCGCAACGCTGCTGGTCGCCGTCACCGCACTGCTGGCGATCGCGTCGCCGGCGCTGGGGATGACGCTGAAGTTCCCGGGCACCGAGGATCTGCCGCGGACCACGTCGGTGATGAAGGCGTACGACCGGTTGACCGCGGCCTTCCCGAGCACGGGCACCAGCCACGAGGTCGCCGTACGGGCGCCGGCCAACCAGGCACTCGCGGTCAAGGCGGCCTTGGCCGAGCTGGTCAAGCGCACGGACAACGACAAGCTCTTCGCGCAGGACGGTCTGGAGGAGCCGAAGGTTTCGAAGGACGGCACGGTCACGACGCTGGAGGTCGCCACGCCGTACGAGGGTGGCAGCCAGGAAGCGCGTGACTCACTGGCCAAGCTGCGCAAGGACCTGATGCCGGAGACGGTCGGCAAGGTGCCGGGCGCCGAGTACGCCGTCGGTGGGTTCGTGGCCGCGGATGTCGACTATGCGGCCCACACGCGGGCCAAGTTGCCGCTGGTGATCGGGTTCGTGCTGCTGCTGACGATGATCGTGATGATGGTGACGTTCCGGTCCGTGGTGGTCGCGATCACCGCGATCGGGCTCAACCTGCTGAGTGCGGGAGCGGCGTACGGCGTCGTGACCGCGGTCTTCCAGAACACCTGGGCCGAAGGTCTGCTGCACTTCCGGTCGAACGGGGCCGTGGTCAGTTGGCTGCCGCTGTTCCTCTTCGTGGTGCTGTTCGGGCTGTCGATGGACTACCACGTGTTCGTGGTCAGCCGGATCCGTGAGGCGGTGCTGCGCGGGGTGCCGACCAAGCAGGCGGTCGCCGAAGGCATCACCGGTTCGGCCGGCGTCGTCACCAGCGCGGCCGCCGTCATGATCGGCGTCTTCGCGGTCTTCGCCACCCTGAGCACGCTGGACATGAAGCAGCTCGGCGTCGGACTGGCCGTCGCGATCCTGATCGACGCGACGATCATCCGCGCCGTCGTGCTCCCCAGCATCATGACGCTGCTGGGCGACGCCAACTGGTGGGCGCCGAAGTGGCTCCGCCCCAAGCCGGCCAAGCACGCGATGCAGCCCCCGGCCCCGGAGGAGGAGCGCGAACTCACCCCCGTCGGCTGACAGTTTCGGTACGACGCCCAGCGCCTCACCCGGTGGAATCCGGGTGAGGCGCTGCGGCTTTGTCGGGGTGGGGAGGGTTGTCGCCCGAATCGGGCGGACGATCCTCCCCACATCCCACGGTCAGGACTGCCGGGCTCGGTGGGCGGCGGCTTTGACCCGGCTTTGGCATTGGGGGGAGCAGAAGCGGCGTTGGCCGTTGCGGGAGACGTCGACGAAGACGCGGTCGCAGTGCGGGGCGGCGCAGACGCCCAGGCGGCCGGCGAGGCCGGTGCCGAGGGCAAGGGCGAGACCGGCGGCGCAGCCGGCCGCCCAGCCGTTGACGAGGCCGTCGTCCGGGCCATGGAAGTGCAGGCTCCAGCCGTCGTTGCGTCGGTCGAGCTGCGGTCGGGCGTTGGTGTCGACGAGGAGCGCGTTCACCTCGTCGGCGGCTCGGTCGAGGTCGCCGCTGTGGGCCGCCTCGAAGACGATCCGCATCCGGCCCGCCAGCGCGGACAGTCGCCGCGCATCCTCCGGCCGGACCGACGGCCGGGGATAGCCGATGGCCGCCAGCGAGTCGACGACGGCCTGGGCCTCGTCGGCCGGCGCGGGGAAGACCGTGCCACCGGAGTAGCCGGGCGTCAGCCGGTTCACGTACTCGACGGATGCCGCCAGCACGTTGCGGGCATGACTATCAAAAGACACTTGACCGGTCACGCGGGTCCTCCGTAGGCTCGACCGTGACCGATCATATCCACTTAGACAGTCATGGAGCCCGCGATGAGTGCTGTTGCGACCCTGACCGCGCCGTGGCGCGGGTTGTCTCCGACGGTGTGGATCCTGGTCGTCGCCCGCGCCGTGAACCGGATCGGTGCGTTCACGCTGCCGTTCCTGGGTGTGGTTCTCACGGTCGAGTTCGGCGCGTCGCTCAGCCAGACCGGCTTGATTCTGGCGCTGTTCGGCGCGGCCACGATCCCGTCCCGCTTGCTCGGCGGCTATCTGGCCGATCGGCTCGGCCGTCGTCGGACGATCGTCATCGGCTTGACCGGCTGTGCGGTCGCCCAGAGCTGGATCGCGGCGAGTCAGGTGTTGTGGTCCGCCGTACTCGCGACTGTCCTGCTCGGGCTCGTCTTCGAGATCTACGAGCCGCCGAGTCAGGCGATGATCGCCGATGTCACAGAGCCTGGTCAGCGGCCGGCGGCGTATGGGCTCTACAGCGCGGCGCTGGCCGCGGCCGGTGTCCTGGCCGGTCTGCTCGCGGCGGCGATCAGCCACGTGGACCTGCGCTGGCTGTTCGTCGCCGATGCCCTGACTTGCTTGGCCTGTGCGGTCCTGGTTGCCATCGCACTGCCATCCAACGAGCGGGAAGTCCCGGCAAAAGTCGTCACCACGGTTGCTGTTTGGCGGGATCGACGGCTCCTGTTGTTGCTCGTCGGCGGGACCGTTTTCGCCACGCTGTACATGCAGTTGGTCATCGGCATCCCGCTGACGCTGCTCGCTCAAGACCTGCCGGAATCAGGCACCGGGTACATCCTGGCCGTCTCGGCAGTGACCCTGATCGTCGCGCAACGCGTGATCCGTGGGCAGGGACTCGACGACTTCCGGTCGATCTCCGTCGGCTACCTGCTCCTCGCGATCGGCCTGGTCGTCGCCGCCTTCGCGCACACACTCACGATCTTCCTGCTCGCCACGATCCTGTGGAGCCTCGGCGAATTGTTCCTCCTGACCCGCTACCTCACCCAGGCCTCCGATCTCGCACCCGACCACGCCCGCGGCCGCTACCTCGCCGTCTTCGGCCTCAGTTGGGGTATCGCGACCACCATCGCGCCGATGACCGTCACCCAACTCCTCGAGTCCGCGGGACCCAAGGGGCTGTGGCTCACCAGCGCGGCGGCGGCCGTCGTACTGGCGCTTCTCCAACCGTGGTTCAGGAAGCGACTGGCTCCAGCCTGACGGTCAGCCCCTTGGCGACGGGTGTGTTGCTGCCCTTGGCGACATCGTCGACGGACATCAGCACATTGGTCTCCGGGTAGTACGCCGCAACGCAGCCACGAGCCGTGGGGTACGAAACCAGCCGGAACCGCGAGGCCCGCCGCTCGACGCCCTGGAACTCGCTGACGATGTCGACGTACCCGCCGTCCTTCAGACCGAGCTCGGCCAGATCGTCCGGGTTCACGAAGACGACCTCTCGTGTGCCGTTGATGCCGCGGTAGCGGTCCTCCAGGCCGTAGATCGTGGTGTTGAACTGGTCGTGGCTGCGCATGGTCTGCAGCAGCAGCCGACCAGGTGCCGTCGGCAACCAGGTCAGATCGTTCGCACTGAACTGCGCCCGCGAGTCGGACGTCTTGAACTCACGCTTGTCCCGAGCCGCATGCGCCAGCAGGAAGCCGCCCTCGTTCGCACGCAGCCGGTCCTCGAAGTCCTCGTACCCATCCGCGACCCGCCCGATCCGCTGCCGGATCAGGCTGTAGTCGTCGGCGAAGTCCGCCCACGGAATCTCACCGACGGACGGTACGACGGCCTGCGCGATCCCGCAGATGATGCCGATCTCCGACTTCATCTCCGGACCGGGCGGGATCAGATTCCCGGTCGAGAGATGTACGGCGCCCTGTGAGTCCTCGACCGTGACCGACTGCGGACCGGCCGGGGTGTGGTCGTGGTCGGTCCGCCCGAGCGTCGGCAGGATCAGTGCCTCGCGACCGGTGACCGTGTGGGACCGATTGAGCTTCGTCGACACGTGCACGGTGAGATCGCACTCCCGCAGCCCGCGATGCACGATCTCGGTGTCAGGGGTCGCGGACGCGAAGTTTCCGCCCATCGCGAAGAACACGCGCACCGAGCCCGTCCGCAACCGCTGCACGGTCTCAGCGGCGTCGATGCCGTGCTCCCGCGGCGAGGTGAAGGAGAACTCAGCGTCGAGCTTGTCCAGGAACGTGTCCGGCATCTTCTCCCAGATGCCCATACTGCGGTCGCCCTGCACGTTCGAATGACCCCGGACCGGGCACGGGCCCGCGCCAGGCTTGCCGATGTTTCCCTGCAGGAGCAGCACGTTGACGATCTCGCTGATCGTCGCCACCGCCTCGCGGTGCTGGGTCAGGCCCATCGCCCAGCAGATCACCGTCGCCTTGGACTTGATGAATCGCTGGGTGAGCTCCTCGATCTCGGCGCGCCGCAGCCCGGTCGCCAGCTCCACCGCCGGCCAGTCGAGCTCGGCGTTGTGCTTGGCGTACAGCTCGTAGCCGCTGGTGTGGCTCTCGATGAAGGACTTGTCCAGCACGGTGCCAGGGTTCGCCGCTTCGGCCTCGAGCAGAAGGTGGCCGATGGCAAGGAAGAGCGCCTGGTCGCCGCCGATCCGGATCTGCAGCAGCTGGTCGGCCAGCTTCGTCCCCTTGCCGACCCAGCCGCGGGGGGCCTGCGGGTTCTTGAAGTTCATCAGGCCGGGCTCGGGCAGCGGGTTCACCGAGACGATGTCGGCGCCGTTGCGCTTGGCGATCTCGAGGTGGCTGAGCATCCGGGGCGCATTGGTGCCCGGGTTCTGGCCGACGACCAGGATCAGCTCGGACTCTTCGAGCATCTCCAGCGTGACCGCGCCCTTGCCGCTCCCGATCACCTTGGACAGCGCCGTACCGGAGGATTCGTGGCACATGTTCGAGCAGTCGGGCAGGTTGTTGGTGCCGTAGGCGCGGACGAAGGTCTGGTAGAGGAACGCGGCCTCGTTGCTGGTCCGGCCGGACGTGTAGAAGACGGCGTCGTCCGGGTCGCCCAAGGCCTTGAGATGGCGGGCGACGACCTGGAACGCCTCGTCCCAGCCGAGCGGCTCGTAGTGGGTCGCACCGGCCCGGAGCAGCAGCGGCTCGGTGATCCGGCCGAGCTTGCCGAGGTCGAACTCGGAGATCTCGTTCATCGCATCGACCGTGTGCTCGGCGAAGAACGCGCGCGGCACCCGCTTGCGGGTCGCCTCCCAGGCCACCGCCTTCGCGCCGTTCTCGCAGAACTCGGCCGCGTGCTTGCGTTTGTGGTCGGGATCCGGCCAGGCGCAGGACGGGCAGTCGAAGCCGCCGTCCTGGTTCATCTTCAGGAAGACCTTGCCGGTCCGCGCAGGCCCCATCTCCCGGAAACCGAACTTGAACGACGAGAGCACCGCGGGCACGCCGGCGGCCTTCTTCTTCGGATGTTCGATGTCGACCATGTTTCAACTATAGGTACGCCTATCACTACGCGCTGCTTCGATAGCCGGAGTTGTGGATAAGTAGGGCGTGACACCACTGCTGCAGGCGCGGATGTGTGACCTGATCCCATAGTGCGGTCGAGCGTGGATTCCTACAGTCGTCGACCATGGAAACCCGTCGAGCCCTCGTCACCGGAGCTGCGTCCGGCATCGGCGCCGCGTGTGCCCGACGTCTGGCGGCGGACGGCGTACACGTCGTCGCGGTCGACTTCGACGCGGCCGGACTGGCGGAGCTGGACGGTGTTGAGACCGTCGTAGCCGATCTGTCCGACCTGGGGCGGTTGTCCGAGCTGCCGACGGACGTGGACATCCTGGTGAACAACGCCGGGGTACAGCAGGTCGCACCGGTCGAGCAGTTCCCGCCGGAGCGGTTCAGCTACATCCTCCGGCTCATGCTCGAGTCACCGTTCCGCCTGATCCGGCAGACGCTCCCACACATGTACGGCGCCGGCTGGGGTCGCGTGGTCAACATCAGCTCGGTGCACGGACTCCGGGCCAGCCCGTTCAAGGCGGCGTACGTCGCTGCCAAGCACGGACTCGAAGGACTCAGCAAGGTGGTCGCGCTGGAGGGTGCGGCGCACGGGGTGACCAGCAACTGTGTGAACCCGGCGTACGTCCGGACGCCGCTCGTCACCGGACAGCTCGCGGACCAGGCCGCCACCCACGGACTGTCCGAGGCAGAGGTGCTGGACAAGGTCATGCTCGAGCCGGTCGCTGTGAAGCGGCTGATCGAGCCGGCCGAAGTGGCGGAGGTGGTCGCGATGCTCTGCGGCCCGGCGTCCGCCTCGATCACGGGGAGCTCGTTCGTACTCGACGGCGGCTGGACCGCCCACTAGCAAGGAGTCCGCCCAATGACAGCTACAGAACCGGTCCGCACCCGTACGTCGATCGTCCGGGTGGTGGGCGCGAGTCTCGTCGGTACGACGGTCGAGTGGTACGACTTCTTCCTCTACGGCGTCGCCGCGTCCGTGGTGTTCGGAGACCTCTTCTTCCCGAAGGGTGAGGAGCTCACTGGGACACTCCTGAGCTTCGCGACCTTCGCAGTGGGCTTCTTCGCCCGTCCGATCGGTGGAGTGGTGTTCGGCCACTTCGGGGACCGGTTAGGACGCAAGCAGTTGCTGGTGCTGTCGCTCCTGATGATGGGCGCCGCGACGTTCGCCATCGGCCTGTTGCCGACCTATGCGCAGGTCGGTGCGCTCGCTCCGATCCTCCTGACCGTGCTGCGGCTCATCCAGGGCTTTGCGCTCGGTGGGGAGTGGGGTGGCGCCGTACTGATCGTGTCCGAGCACGGTGACCCGGCACGGCGTGGGTTCTGGGCGTCCTGGCCGCAGGCCGGCGCTCCGGCGGGTCAGTTGATCGCAAACGGCGTACTGGCTGGGCTGGCGGCGTTCCAGTCGGATGCGGCCTTCGACTCGTGGGGTTGGCGCATTCCGTTCCTGCTGTCCGCCGTACTGGTGCTGGTTGGTCTCTGGGTGCGGTTGCGGATCGAGGAGTCGCCGGTGTTCAAGGAAGCGCGGGCGAAGCAGGAGCCGGCAGACAAGCTGCCGATTCTCGAGGTGATCACGCGCTATCCGCGGGAGGTCCTGACCGCGATGGGTGCACGGATGGCGGAGAACGTCAGCTACTACATCTTCACGATCGTGATCGCGACGTACGCGAAGGAGCAGCTGGGGATGGGCAAGTCCTTCGCGCTGAACGCCGTACTGATCGGTGCGGCCATCCACTTCTTCGCGATCCCCGCATGGGGTGCGCTGTCGGACCGCGTCGGCCGGCGACCGGTCTACCTGATCGGTGCGTTCGGAGTAGGCGTGTGGGGCTTCGTCTTCATCGCCTTGGTGGACACCAAGAACTTCGCCCTCGCCACACTGGCCGTCACGGTCGGACTGGTGCTGCACGGTGCGATGTACGGGCCGCAGGCATCCTTCTTCACCGAGCTGTTCGGGACACGCGTCCGCTACTCCGGGGTGTCGGTGGGCTACCAGCTCGCCTCGATCATCGCGGGCGGTCTGGCTCCGTTCATCGCGGTTGCGCTGCTCAAGGCGTACGACTCCGGCTACGCGATCGCTGTGTACGTCGCCGTCTGTGCGGTGATCTCGGTGATCGCCGTGACCTCGTACTCCGAAACACACCGCCGGGACCTCACTACCCTGTAGAACCATGGAAGAGTTGTTGCGGCTGCTGGCCGAAGACGCGCCCGGGAGCGAGCTGGCCCGGGCTGCCGGTCAGGACGCGGTCGCACGCGAGCTCGTACTGCGGATCCGGGCCGGTATCGACGCGGGCAAGAAGCGTGAGGCCGAGCTGACCACGCTGGTCGATGTGGCCCGGGAGCTCGCCTCAGCACGCGATCCCGGCAGTGTCCTGGACACGATCGTCCACCGCGCCCGCACACTCATCGGCACGGACGTCGCCTACCTGACCCTGTACGACGAGGCCCGCGGCGACACGTACATGCGGGCAACCGACGGCTCCGTCTCGGCTGCCTTCCAGCAACTACGGCTGCCACTCGGTGCCGGACTAGGCGGCCTGGTCGCGGAGACCTACAAGCCCTACTGGACGGCGGACTACCCGTCCGACCGCCGCTTCCGGCACACCACGCCGATCGACGATGCCGTGGGTGAGGAGGGCCTGGTCGCCATCTGCGGTACGCCGCTCACCGTCGACGGCGCGTTCGTCGGCGTACTCTTCGCGTCCAACCGGACCGCCAGGCCGTTCAGCCGCGAGGAGGTGTCGCTGCTCGGTACCCTGGCCGCTCTGGCTGCGGTGACGATCGTCCAGGTCCGCGCCGCGGTGGAGACCGCGGCCGCGCTCGACCAGCTTTCCGCGGCACATGCGGGCACCGAACACGCGGCCGCCGCGCACGACCGTTTCGCCGGCATCGTCTTGTCTGGCGGGGATGTGGACGCGATCGCTGCCGCATTGGCCGAGCTGCTCGATGTGTGGGTCGTCCTGGTCGATGCTGTCGGCAACGAGCTCGCCGTGGCGGGTGATGGGCCGGGTACTTCCGTGCCCTGGCAGGAGTCTTCGGCGGGTCGGCTGACCCGCATCGGTGACTGCTGGGTCGTCGCGGCCACCGCCAAAGGTGAGCGACTCGGTGCGCTGGTGATTGGCGGCGTACGCGAGCTGTCCGGTGCAGACCAGCGCATCGTCGAACGGGCGGCGGTCGTCACCGCACTGGTGTTGTTGTTCCGCCGCCAGGCCGCTGAGCAGTCCCAACGGGCACAGGCGGACCTCCTGGCCGACGTACTCAGTGGAAGCACTGACCGCCGGACTCTGACCGATCGACTCCGGCTACTCGTCCCGAACCACCGCAGCGATCGCCTCGTCGTCGCTGTCTGCCGTGGCGACCACTCCGCCGTACGTGCTCGGCTTTCGGCGCCGCTCGAGGACAAGCTCGTGCTGTCCGGTCCGTACGGCGGTGACCTGGTCTTGCTGCTCGCCGGGAACGATCCAACGTCGACTGCCCGCGAGTTGGCCGAGGTGTCCAAGCGGACCGGCGTGACGATCGCCGTGACCGGACCGGCGGGCTGGAGCTCGGTTGTCGAAGCGCATCGCCAGGCTGCCAGGCTGGCGACGACCATGCTCCGGCTCGGTCGCACCGGCGAGTCCGCGACACCTGACGACCTCGGCGTCGCCGGACTGGTCGGCGCGGCGGAGGTCGATGTCCACACGCATGTCCGGCACGTCCTCGGCGCAGTACTCGAGTACGACGACCAGCGGGGGACAGACCTGGTCGGCACCCTCCGCGCGTACTTCGCCGCCGGCCAGAGTCCGACCCGCGCGGCCGGTGAGCTACACATCCATCCCAACACCGTTCAGCAGCGCTTGGACCGCATCGCGGCCCTCCTCGGCGAGGGCTGGCAGTCCCCTGATCGCGCCCTGGACATCCAGGTGGCCCTCCGCCTGCAGCAGGCCGTCGTGTCGGGTGAATGACCGACACGTGTCGGCCAGGTGGCTAGGGTCGTCGGTCGTTCACCCGCTGTGACGCAGGGCTCGCAGGAGCAAGTCTTTGACGCGTCAGCAGCGCGGCATCCGGGGGGATGTGAGGCTGGCTCAGCGAGATTTACAGGGGTCGAGCTGAGTCGCTCGTCCGCGCGCTGTCGCGCCTGGAAGACCCCGTCTCCGTCGCTTGCCGGAGCATCTGCAAAGGAAGCAAGAATGAACTACCGCCTTCGGGCCCTGGTCGCCCGGACCGTCCACCCTGCCCGCAATCGGATCCACCGAGCACGGACCAGGACGGAGTCCGGCTTCACCCTGATCGAACTACTCGTCGTCATCGTCATCCTCGGCGTCCTGTCCGGGATCGTCGTGTTCGCCGTCTCCGGCATCCAGGACCGCGGTAACGCGGCCGCCTGCAAGACCGACAAGAAGAGCGTCGAGGTCGCCGTCGAGGCCTACTACGCGAAGAACGGCACGTACCCGGCCGCCGGCGACGCCGGCTGGCTGCAGCTCACTGTCGGCGTCAACCAGCTCCTGCGCAGCAAACCGGACGGCGACGGCTACGCCATCACGCTCGGCGTCAACGGCCTCGTCACCGCGTCCGGAGCCTGCACCTGATCGCTCCCGCTGGCCAGCGGATCACGGTACGGCGCACGTCCGCGTCGTACCGCGGTTCGACGATCTCGCCGAAGGAGCGTCATGAAAGTTCCCCTGCCCGGTAGCCGGGTGGATCTGTTGCTGGAAGAACTCTGGAATGCCGGAGGCACCGACCTCCTCCTCACCGTCGGGATGGCGCCACAGTTGCGCGTCCACGGCGTACTGCGTCCCTCCGCCGACGCGACCCGGCTGACCCGCCTGGACACCGAGGCGATGCTCGTCGAGGTCCTGAACCCACACCGGTCGAACGTATGGCAGACGACGTACGAGCATGACTTCTCGTTCTCGTGGCGGGACAACGCCCGGATCCGCGCGAACGCGTTCACCCAGCGCGGCGACACGGCGCTGGCGCTTCGGATCATCCCGCGCAGCATCCCGACGATGTCGGAGCTGGGGTTGCCGCCGGTGCTCGCCAAGTTGGCCCAGCTGCATCAAGGACTGGTGCTGGTCACCGGTCCGACCGGCTCCGGCAAGTCGACCACGCTCGCGTCGATCATTCATCAGATCAACACCGACCGGGCCTGCCACATCATCACCATCGAGGACCCGATCGAGTACGTGCACGAGCATCGCCGCTCGGCGGTGAACCAGCGGGAGGTCGGCAGCGACACGGCATCGTTCCCGGACGCGTTGCGGGCCGCGCTGCGCGAGGACCCCGATGTCCTGCTGGTCGGTGAGATGCGGGATCTGGAGTCGATCCAGTTCGCGCTCACCATCGCCGAGACCGGGCACCTCGTCTTCGCCACGCTGCACACCAACGACACCGCACAGTCGCTGGCCCGGATCATCGACGTGTTCCCGTCGGAGCAGCAGTCGCAGGTGCGGGTCCAGCTCGCGGCCGCGTTGAGCGGGGTCGTGCACCAGCGGCTGATCCCGCGGACCGGCGGCGGCTTGGTCGCCGCATTCGAGGTGATGATCGCGAACGCCGGGATCCGCAACCTGATCAAGGAGGGCAAGACGCATCAACTGCGCAACGCCCTCGTCACCGGCCGGCGCGAAGGCATGATCACGCTCGAGCAATCTCTGTCCGAGCTGGTCCAGGCCGGCGACATCTCGGCCGCCGAAGCTTATGCCCGCAGCGCGTATCCGAAGGAGATCGAACTCCGGGCGCGCTCACGAACTGGAGTAGGGCAGGTTTGATGAAACACCGCGGACGGGGAAAACCGGTGGCACCCGCGGCACCGGTTCCAGCACTTGGACCTCAAGGACCTGTCGACGTCCAGGCTGCGCGGCGATGGGCCGCGCAACTGGCCGAACGGCACGGCATCCCACTGGTCGATCTGTGGACCGTCACTCCGGAAGCGGAGGCGACGGCGCTGATGGACGAGAACCTGGCCCGGTCCTGGACCGCGATGCCGCTGGCGATGCGCGACGGCGAAGTCCTCGTCGTACTCGCGGATCCGGCGCTCGCGGTCCAGATCGAGGAGTCGCTCGGCCATCCGGTCCGGCTGGCCCTCGCGGCCGCGCCGGACATCGTCCGCGCGATCGACAACACCTACCGCGCGCTGGCCGGGATCGACGCACCGATCCAGCAGTTCCAGGCCAGGGATACCGCGCCGGAGCCGGACGAACTCGTGGTGAACGAGGACGCGCCGGTCGTGCAGGTGGTCCAGCTGATCATCACCCAGGGCCTGCGCGACCGGGCCTCGGACATCCACATCGAGCCGCACGACGACCGGGTCCGGGTGCGGTTCCGGGTCGACGGCGCCTTGCGCGACCAGCTCGATCTGCCCGGCACGATCGGGCCGGCCGTGGTCAGCCGGATCAAGGTGCTGGCGGACCTCAACATCGTCGAACGCCGTCGTTCCCAGGACGGTCAGATCCGGATGCAGGTCGAAGGGCGAGACGTCGACATCCGGGTCTCGACCGCGGCAGTGGTCGGTGGGGAGAAGGTCGTACTGCGTCTCCTCGACCGGAGCCGGCCACTGTTCCGGCTCGGTCAGCTCGGGATGCCCCCCGAGTTGACCGAGCGGTACTCCGCCCTGCTGCGAACGCCGTACGGGATGGTCATCTGCGCCGGGCCGACCGGGAGTGGCAAGACGACCACGCTGTACGGGTCGCTGGGCGAGATCGACAGTCCCGAGCGCAATGTGATGACGATCGAGGACCCGGTCGAGTACAGCTACGCCTCGATCAACCAGATCCAGATCAACGAGACGGCCGGGATCACCTTCGCCACCGGGCTGAAGTCGATCCTGCGGCAGGACCCCGACATCATCCTGGTCGGCGAGATCCGGGACGTGGAGACCGCGCGGATCGCCGTCCAATCCGCTCTGACCGGGCACTTTGTGCTGTCCTCGGTGCACGCGACCGACACCGCGACGGCCCTGCATCGCCTGCTGGACATGGGCATCGAGAACTTCCTGGTCGCGTCGTCGGTGAGTGCGGTGGTCTCGCAACGGCTGATCCGCAAGATCTGTGAGAACTGCCGCGAGTACTACGACCCACCGCCGGTGGAGCGGGCCTTCATGCAGAGCAGCGGTGCCGAGGCTCCGGCCGGCGGGCTGGTCCGCGGTGCGGGCTGCAACTTCTGCGCGCACACCGGCTACCTCGACCGGACCGGTGTGTACGAGCTGATGCCGGTGTCCGACGCGATCCGGGAGCTGGTGGTCGATCAGGCGCCGCTCGCGGAGATCCGCAAGATCGCCTGTTACGAGGGCATGCGAACGCTGCAGGAGGAGGGCGCCCGGCTGGTGCAAACCGGGATCACCACGGTCGCAGAGGTCTTCCGCTCGATCTACACGGTAGGGATGCGATGACGAGATACAGGTACGTCGCGGTCGAGGCCGACGGGAGCACCAAGCGGGGTACGACGCGGGCCCCGAGCCGCGAGGAGGCCGAGGAGGCGTTGGTCGACCGCGACCTCCACAACATCCGCCTGACCGAGAAACCGGGCCTGCTCCAACTGGAGATCACCGCACGGCGGGTGAAGCGGGAAGAGGTGATGCACCTGACCCGGCAGCTCGGTGCGTTCGTCGCGGCCGGCCTGCCGCTGACCGAGTCGGTCCACAGCCTGGGCCGGGAGGCGGAGAACTCGTCGGTGCGCCGGATGATGCTGGAGGTCGAGGACGGCCTGCGCGACGGTGAGACCCTGTCGGACTGCTTCGATCGGCACCCGCGGATCTTCCCCGAGTTCTACCGTGGCATCCTGCGGTCCGCCGAGCTGAGCGGTCGCCTCGACACCGTGCTCGGCCAGCTCGCCCGTTACCTGGAACGCGATCTCGAGGCCCGTCGCCGGATCAAGCAGGCCACCATCTACCCGGCCGTCGTCGCCGCGATGTCGGTGGTGACTCTGGTCGTGCTGGCCGGTTTCGTACTGCCCCGGTTCCGGGAGTTCTTCGCCAGCCTGGGCGCCAAGCTGCCGCTGCCGACCAGGATCCTGCTGGCGATCACGGAGTTCCTGAGCAGTTGGTGGTGGGCTCTGATGATTGGCACGGGGGTGCTCATCCTCGCCCTCGTCTACGTGCTCAGTACGACGCCAGGCCGCTACCTGCGCGACCGGTTGCTGCTCGCGTTGCCGGTGATCGGCCCGACCGTGCAGTTCGCGCTGGTCGAGCGCTTCTGCCGGATTCTCTCGTCGATGGTCAGTGCAGGTGTCCAGCTGCCGCAGGCGTTGCGCGTCGCGACCGGCTCCTTGCCGAACCGCGTGTACCGCCGGTCGTTGGCTCGCGTGATGGAGGCGATGTTGCAGGGCGAGGGCCTGGCCCGGCCGCTCGCCGCCTCCGGGTTGTTCCCGCCCACTGCGGCCCAGATGCTCCGGGTCGGCGAGGACACGGGGACGCTCGACGGTCAGCTCGAGGTCACCGCGCAGTACTACGAGGGCGAGCTGGACTACAAGCTCAAGAAGCTGATCGGCCTGTTCGAACCGGCCGTGATCGTGCTGATGGGTGGCGTGGTCGGGTTCGTGGCGATCGCGCTGGTGTCCGCGATGTACGGGATCTTCCGGCAGGTGCAGGGCTGATGCGGGAGCGCGGGGAGAGCCTGCTCGAACTGGTGGTCGCGATCGGGTTGATGGGCGTCGCCATCGTCGCGGTGATGTCCGGTCTGACCACGACCGTGCTGATGTCGGACGTCCAGCGCAAGGAGGCGACCGCCGGTACGACGGTTCGCGACTACGCGGAGGCCCTCCAGAAGTACGTTGCCGATGGCCACTACGTCGCGTGTGCCTCGTCGTACGCCGTACCTGGCTTCGTCCCGCCGGACGGGTTCACGGCGCGTGTGGTGAGCGGGTCGGTGCAGTACTGGACCGGGGCGTTGTGGCTGCCGTTGTGCCTGCCAGATCGCGGAGTGCAGCGGTTGAGGGTGTCCGTCGCCAGCACGGACGGACGTGCCGCCGAGAGTCTGGACGTCGTACTGCGGAAGCCCTGCCGGCCGGAGGATCCACCGTGCAGCTGAGGCGCGCCGAACAAGGCTTCACGCTGATCGAGGTGCTGATCACGATCGCCCTGATGGGGGTCGTGTCGCTCGCACTGTCCGACCTGGTGATCAACGCATTGCGGCAGATGAGTGCGACGTCCGACCGGCTGGACATGTCGCAAGATTCCCAGCTCGGGTCGACGTACTTCTCTCGAGATGTGGCGGCAGTGGGACTGCGGGACTACGGCGCTGTGGGCGCTGACGGGTTGTTGCCGTTCAAGCCGTCGGTCGAGCTGGATGCGGCCTTCAGCGTGGGTGGGGTCACCTGTGGTCCGCTGCCGGACGCAGCGGTGCGGTTGCTGTCGGACAATTGGGATACCACGGTCACGCCGGCAGTTCGGCGTACTGCTGTGGTCGCTTACTACGTGAAGGTCGCCGACGGGGTCAGCGAGGTGCGCCGCGCGCAATGCCTCGAGCCGAGTACGACGCCCACGTCCGACGTACGTATTGCGTCCAATGTGAAGCCGGGGAGCCTGACGGTCACGTGCTCGAGTGCCTGTGATGCAACTGTTCTGCCGGAGGACATCACGTTGCGCTTCCTGCTGACGAAGCCGTCGACCGGTGACTACGAGGTCGTCCTCAGCGGACTGCGGAGGCAGGGGTGAGGCGCCGGGACGAACGCGGGTCGTCACTCCTGCTCGTGCTCGTGGTGATCACCGTGATCGGGGTGGCGCTGTCCGCGCTGTTGACCCGGACCGACACGGCGCAACGGGTTTCGAAGAGCCTGCAGGGGGAGACCGCGGCGTCGTACACGGCTGACGGTGCGATGGAGGCCGCGATCAACAACCTGCGGAACAGCACCTACAACGGCGAACCGGGGCAGCGGTGCTTCGGACTCTCCAACACGCTGTCGCTGGTGCTGTTCAACGGTTTGGACTCCGCCGCTGTCACGTGTCGGCCGGATCCCAAGCAGGTGGTGGTGCAGTGCCATGACGCGGCTGACTGCAACCGGCCGGACAACGCGATCCTCACGCTGGGCCGGATCGCGGGGGAGGACGGCCTGTCGATCAACCAGCCCGCCGGTTCGAACCTGCAGATCCACGGCGACGTGTCGTCGAACTCGACGGTCTCCGTGGCATCCGGCTCGCTGAAGGTTCTTGGTTCGCTGTCGGCGCGCGGTGGATGTACCGGAGACGTGCTCGGCTTATGCGGTTCTGTTCTGCCGCACGGAGACGACCCCGGCTATCCGTCACCGTTGACGGCGGTGCCGGTCCACCGGTCGCTGCCGGCCTGTACGACGCCTAACTCCGTCGTCACGTTCTTGCCTGGCTACTACGACGACGCTGTCGGGCTGAGCGCGATGATGAAGAGCGGCAGTGCTTGTCACGGGAGCACGTGGTGGTTCAAGCCGGGCTCGTACTACTTCGACTTCCACAACACCGTTAATCCGCTGCTGTCTGCTGGTGAGAATGTCTGGACCATCGAGGACGGCAATCTGGTCGGTGGAACGCTGGCCGGTGGTCCGGTCGTGATCCCCGGCTCGTGTCTCAGTCCGCTGAGTGGTGCGACCGGTGGGGTCCAGTTCGTCTTCGGCGGGGACAGCCGGCTCGAGGTGAAGGCGTCGGCGAAGGCCGAGCTCTGCGGGAGCTACTCCTCGACCCGGCCGGCGATTGCTCTCCAGGGACTCACCGGCGGGGTTGAGTCCCTGGAGTCGTCGGCTTTGAAACCGACTGCGGTCTCACTGCTGAGCAAGTTCGGGCTGACCGCGACTCCGGGCCGGCTGAGCACGGTCGACGGTGTTGCGGCCAGTTGGAAGAGCACGGTGGCGGGGGACAGCGCTGGGCTCACTCTGAACGGTTACACGCCGGCTGGCGTGATTCCGGCCGGCTCGGTGCTTCAGTCGGCCGCATTGAAGGTTACTCATCGGCACAGTGATCCGGGGTCGACGGATCAGCTTGATCTGTCGGTCGACGTCGGCTCGGGTGCACCTCTCACTGCGTCGGTGACTGGCGGGTCGGGCGGAACGGCGTACCAGACCGAGACTGTCCCGCTCGATGCGGACCGGACTGGGGCGCTGGCTCGGGCTGTTTATGGCGGGACATTCACCGGGGCCAGCGTGGCGCTCTTTGCGCGGCTTGCGGCGAAGGACGACACCGAGGACATCGATGCGGTTCGGCTGGAGCTCAGCTTCACCCCGCCGGCGTTGCGGGCTGCGGATGGGTGTGTGACGGACGGGCCGTATCCCAGTAGTACAAGCGCTTGTGCCATGGTCAAGGCGGCCGGGCGGTTCTACGTGCAGGGCACGGTGTACGCGCCGGACGGGGTGCTGGATCTGACGGTCGCGCCGAGCCCTTCTGCGGCGGTGCTCCGAGCTGGTGCGGTGATTCGTGCGTTACGGATCACCGCAACGGGAACGCTGTCCGGTGTGGTGGTCGATCTGCCGGACAATTCGCCCGGTTTCACCTTTGGCTTGCACCTTGCGGCGTACATCTGTCCGGGGGCGCTGATCTGCGCGCCCAGTGGCCGCCCGGCGCTGCAGTCGAGAATCGGGCTGGTCGACGCCGATCCGACCGCTCCGGTCGCCGGGCGGCGCGCCGTGACCGTACTCGGATGGTGGCGACCGGGCTGATGGTGATGTGTCGAGTGGCTCCTTCGCTGATCTCTACCGCAAAGGTGTCACGCTGCGTAGTTTGGTCTGCGGGGGAATTCATGAGCGAGTTGGTCAAGGTTGTCGTCATCGACAGTCACACGCTGGTCCGGTACGGACTGGCCGGTCTGGTCGACCAGGAACCGGATCTGGAGATCGTCGGGAACACCGGCCTCCGCGCGGAGGCGGTCGGGATCGTGCTGGCCGCGCGCGCGAATGTCGTCGTACTCGATGTGACGCCGCCTGATCTCGAGGGTCTGCGTACTGCGCGCGATCTCCGGGACCGGTACACCGAGTTGGGGATCGTGCTGCTGGCGCCGGAGGGCCAGGACAGCGTGCTGTTCGATGCGCTGGAGTCCGGTGTGTCCGCGTTCGTCGCGAAGACCGCGCCGACGGACGAGATCCTCGCGGCGATCCGGCATGCGGCTGTCGCGCCTACGTCGTTCACGGCGACTGGGCTAGGTCCCGCGATGGCTCGGCGGGACCAGCCCAGCGGGCAGACGCTTCTGAGCCCTCGCGAGACTCAGGTCCTGCAGTTGCTCGGCCAGGGGTTATCGGTGCGTGCGATCGCGGTGGCGTTATCGGTCAGCGTGTCGACGGCTAAGACCTACGTGGAACGGCTCTACGAGAAGCTCGAGGTCTCCAACCGGGCCCAGGCCATCATGACCGCCCTCCAACGCGGGCTCATCGCTCCTAAGGCCTGAGTACCAAGCGTCCGCGTACGCCGCCTTTGGCCAGCCGGGCATACGCCGCGGCGGCGTCGTCGAGTGGGTAGGTCTCGGCGACGCGGGTCGAGACGACGCCTGCCTCGATCAGGCGCACAAGCTCGTCGAGAACGGTGCGGGTCGCGTGGACGAACTGCTGGACCACGGTGATCCCGCGTAGGTGCGGCGGCAGCGGTCCGCCTTGTAGGTGCACATGTCGGCCACCGTTGCGGACAGCCTCCTGCGCTCCGACTCCGACGATCGCGGCGTCTATCAGACCGTCCACGCCCTGCGGAACGATCTCTCGTACGGCGGCCGACAGGTCGTGCGACCGTGGAACGAAGTGGTCTGCGCCCAGGCGCCGTACCAGCTCCTCGTCCTCCGCGGCCGCACTGGCGATCACGGTCAGCCCGAAGTGCTTGCCGAGCTCGATCGCGTACCCACCGACGCCGCCGGCCGCGCCGGTGACCAGCACTGTCTGGCCGGGTTCTCGTTGGAGTGTCGTGTACGCCTGCAAGGCCGTGGATGCGTTGAGCGGGAAGGTCGAAGCTGCTGTCAGGTCGACGTTCTGTGGTGCCCGGGTGACCGCGTCTGTGTCGAGTACGACGTACTCGGCGTGTGTCTTTAGTGCCCGGCCCAACAGGTCGGCCAGCCCGACTACCGCCGTACCCGGCTGGAGGTCGACACCGGGGCCGACCGCGTCCACGGTGCCGGCGACGTCCCAGCCGAGGCCGAACTGCGGTCTGGCCGCGGTCAGGCCGAACTGGACGGCCAGGCCGGCGTTGACGGCCAGGTCCACGGGATTGACTGCTGCGGCGGCTACTTTGATCCGGACCTGGCCCGCGGCCGGCTCGGGTACCGCGATCTCGATCAGTTCCGGTTCGTCGAGCCCTCGGGCCACCAGTGCGCGCATATCGTTCGCTCTCCTTATTTGTGTTGGAGACACCACTGTCGGAGAGTTACTCTCTGGCGGGAAGTACGCACTTCGAAGTGGGTATCGCACGACGAGGAGAGCCATGCCGACGCGCACCGCCGCCCAACGCCGCGAAGTTGCCGCCCGGGAGTACGACGCCTTCCTGGCGACCTGCCCGGCCCGGCAGTTGCTGGACCGGATCAGCGACAAATGGGTGACGCTCATCCTCACCGCTCTGTCGGACGGGCCGCAGCGGTACTCCGATCTGTCCCGCCGGATCGCCGGTGTCAGCCAGAAGATGCTCACCCAGACCCTGCGCCTGCTTGAACGCGACGGGCTGGTGAGTCGGTCGGTCACGCCGTCGGTCCCGGTGCGCGTCGACTACGAGCTGACCCAGCTGGGCCAGACCCTGATGCCGCTGATCGCCGCGATCAAAGACTGGGCCGAAACCCACATGCCCGAGGTCACCACGGCCCGATCCGCCTACGACGCCGAAAGCGCCTCCGCGTGACCGACCCGTCTGCTGCTGACCGGCGCGTGGTCGTCCTCGTCGTACCCGCCCAGGGGACGTGGGCCCCACCCGGCCGCTCACCCGACGCATGGCGCCTAGCCCTGGCCGAAGACACCTACGAAGTCCTAGCCGCCCTAGACCGCGTAGAAGTAGCAGTAGCCGTCGTCACCCCCTCCGTCGCCAACTCGTCAGACCCGGCGGTGGCTGAGATTGCTGAGCTGACTTGGCCCGGGACGCCGGTGTACGCCGTCAGCTCCGACCGGCCGATCCTCGACGCCGTCGAACTCGCCGGCCCGGCTGCCGCAGTAGTCGCCGTCTCGTACGACGTACCCGACCTCCCCGGCCTCCTCATCGGCAAACTCTTCCGCGCCCTCAGCAGCGCGGACATCGCCGTAACCCCCGCCGAAGACGGCACGCTCGCCGCAATCGGAGTCAACCTCCCATCCGCCTCCTGGGTAGCCGCGGCAGCCCCAACGTTCGATACCCCGCTGTCCGAACTCGAGTCCCACAAACCCCGCCGCCACGCCGTTGCTATCGGCCCCGGTTGGCACCGTCTGCGATCGTCCGCTGACATAGCGCGACTGGATCCCGGCCTCGAAGGCTGGGACGCGACAAGATCCCTACTTCGTCACTCCTGACCCGTCACCTTCCTGCGCTCCGCTCGTTCTCCAAGCAGCGGGAACTCCTGGGGGAGTCCGGACTGATCTCGATGCCGTTCAGGGGCGGTACTTCGAGCCAGCCCACCCCCGCTCGACGGTCGCACCCGGGGGGATGCGATCAGCCCAAGCCCCACCCTGACGGGGCCGACGGCAACCACACGGGGAAGCAACAAACGAGCACCACCGGGGGATGGGACTCGACGGGGACCAAGCAGCAAATACGACAACGGAATTCCGTAGTCCAGCGGGGGACTCACGGGGACCATCCCATCGGGAGTAAGGAGCCCGATGGGATGCCACCGCGAACCAGCACGACAGCAACACGCCACTGGAAACGAGCAGTTCAACGGGCGACACGGGGAACCCGAGGACAGTGCGAGCTCGCCACCAGCGGAAGAGGCACCACCCATCGGGGGATGGATCCAAACGCGAGCCCACGGGGGACTGTTAGTAGAGCAGGCTCGCAAGGCACCCATCGGGGGATGGGAGCAACACAAAGGGGAAGCAGCACAAGGGGAAGTAATACGCGGGAGTAGTACAGGGCGGGACTCGGGTGGACCAGCAGCCTGGTGGGGACAACGGTACGACCCGGGGGCGGAGCTCGGCTACGGGTCGCGGGCCGGTCGTCCGACGCGTCCGGGTGCACTCGCAGCCCTGATGGTTAGTCCATCGGGATGCGGCGGGATGGAAGAGCAGGGATACGAGGGCTCTTCTGGCCGGTAGGTAGGGGGTGGGCCGGTTGATCCAACCGGCCCACAGCTCTACCCGTCGTACGTCTCTCCCCGATCCAACCTCGTACGTGTCTCCACGCTCCAACGCCGTACGTCTCCATGCTCCGACGCCGTACGTCTCCCTTGCCCGACGGCGTACGTCTCCCTGGCCCCGACGACGTACGTGTCTCCCCGGTCCACGTCGTACGTGGTTCCCTGACCCAACGCCATACGTGATCAAGTTGGGTCACACAGAACCACCCAGCGCCCACGGGACCATGCCTCGCGACACGCCACCACCCAGCGCCCACGGGACCATGCCTCGCGACACGCCACCACCCAGCGCCCACGGGACCATGCCTCGCGACACGCCACCACCCAGCGCCATTCGGGGCCACGCATCGCCAGACGCCACCACCTAGCGCCTACGGGATCACGCATCGCCTACGGGACGCGCCGCGAATGCGGGAGCATCTTCGTATCTGGGGTCGGTGCCGTCATCGCCGTACCGGCCGGCCGATTCCGCCGCTGCGGTCGACGCGGTCTGTGGGTGCTTCGTGTTGGCGGTGTGCAGGGTTAAGCAGGGTGTGTGCGCGGGCCGCGGGTGCTGGGTGGGGTGAGGTGGTCGCGGGCGCGGGTTGCTAGTTGGCGGACTGTGGGGTCGAGGTCTTGGGGGAGCGCGTCGAGGGGGAACCATGCGAGGTCGTGGGACTCGTCGCTGACGGTGTAGTCGGTGCTCGCGGTGGCGGTGACGACGTACTGGACATCGAGGTGGAATGCGCCGGCGCACCCGCCCGCAAGGATCTGATGCCGCGAGAGCTGGACCGGAGCCGGCGTGATCGTCAGGCCGTCCAGGCCGGATTCCTCAACGGACTCACGCAAAGCCGCACCAACCAACGTGATGTCGTCCGGCTCGCAATGTCCGCCGAGCTGGAGCCAACGACCGACCGTCTTGTGCAACGTGAGAAGCACCCGACTACCCGACGCGTCGACCACGAGCGCACTCGCCGTGATGTGCTCCGGCCGGGAACTCCGCCAAACCCCATCCGCATGCTCCTTCAAATGCCGCAGATAGTGCTCCCGCAACTCCTCCTGCTCACGATCAGGCGCACTCCACCCCTCCAACACCCCAACCGCATCCCGATGAAGCACCCCATCCGCCACCAAGCCACCATCAATCACCCGCCAAGTCTCCCCCACCCCACCGAAGCCCCATCCACCCACCACAAACCACGTATCCCCACCCCATCACCACACGAACCCACGCCTTGCTCCAGGCCGTGCGAGATGCCGACCCGCCCCACCCACCGAAGACAAACAGGAGGTGCGACAGCGCTCCACGAACATCGACAGCGCGCTCGGTGGAGCCCATGACTGTCACCGCGGGCAGTCTCGTCCTGCTGGGTGGCGTGCGTGCGGACATCCTGCCCGGCGGACGGAGCAGGTGGGAGTTCAGCTCGTGGAGCGGAGGTTATTTGGTGGGGGGTTCGCCGGATTCGGGGGGTTCTTCGTTGGGGAGGAAGTCGGTTATGTCTATGTCGGCCAGTTCGCCGGCGTGTTGGGCGAAGCCGATGGGGTCGTCCAGGTCGGCGGCGCTGGGGAGGAGGTCGGGGTGCGACCAGAGTTCGTCGCGGCCGGCTACGCCTCGGGCGTCGCGGACGGCGGCCCAGAGGTTGGCGGCGTCGCGGAGGCGGCGGGGGCGGAGTTGGAGACCCACCAGCGTGGCGAACGTCTGCTCGGCCGGTCCACCGGCGGCGCGGCGACGGCGTACTGTCTCGGCGAGCTGGACGGCGGCCGGCATCCGGTCCTTGGTCGCTTGCCGTACGACGTCGTCGACCCAGCCCTCGACCAGCGCGAGGTTCGTCTCGAGCCGGACCAGAGCCGCCTTCTGCTGTTCGGAGTCCTCGGGCTCGAACAGTCCGCCCGCTAGGGCCTCCTGCATGGCCTCCGGGTTCTGCGGGTCGATCCCGGACATCGCGGACTCGATCTTCGCGGTGTCGACCTCGATGCCGGCGGCGTAGTCGGCGACCGCGGCCAGCAGGTGCTGACGCAGCCACGGCACACCTGCGTACAGACGCTGATGCGCGACCTCACGCAGAGCCAGATAGAGCCGAACGTCCTCGTCGGTCAGCCCAAGACCCTCGGCGAACTTCGCGACGTTGTCGGGAAGCAAGATCGCCTGACCGGTCGGTCCGAGCGGCAGCCCGATGTCGGACGAGCTCACAACCTCGGTCGCGAGCTCCCCGAGCCCCTGACCGACCTGCGCGCCGAAGACGGACCCGCCCAGCTGGCGCAGCATGCCGGCCATCGGGCCGGCGAACTGCTGTGCCTCGGCCGGAAGGGCATTGCCCATCGCGCCGGCGACGTGCTCGGCGACCGGGTCGACGATCGTCTGCCAGACAGGCAGCGTGTTCTCGACCCACTCCGCCCGGCTCCAGGCCGCGGATGTGGCGGACACCTCGGGCAGCGTGGTCGCCTCGTCGAGCCAGTGCTCGGCCAGCCGGACCGCGTCCGATACCCGGTCGGTGTCGGCAGCGACGATCGACCGGTCGCCGGCGGCGGAGACGGTCTTGCGGGCGATGTCCTTGGCCAGATCCCAGTTCACCGGCTTGCCGTCGGTGGAACCGCTCAGCATCTGCTGGACCTGGGCGAAGATCGCGTTCAGATCCGGGGTGCCGCCCGCGCCGGCCGCACCGGAGAACTGCTGGAACATGGCCTCGAACGGAGTTCCCTTGAACGGGTTGTCCGGTTCATCGCTCATGTCAGTGGGCCTTCCTGTGCGGGTGGGGCGTACATACTCCAACGTACTGGTTCCACCCACCGGTTCCGCCCCCGGCGAACGGATTAACGCTCCAGTTCACCCGGGGCAGACCCACCTCCCGCCCGCAGGCGGCGTGGATCGCGGGTAGGTGAGCAAGGCAACAGTGTTGAACGGCCCGGAAGAAGGGCGGATTCGGGCTGGAGGCAGATAAGAGGGACAATCGGGTGTTCGGGGTAGCTGGGTGCGGGTCGGGGGCCTGCCGGGAATGAGGGACGGATGAGCGACACGATCAGGCTGCTGGACATCCGGGCGGATGTCCTGTCCAGCGACGAGGTGCTGGCTGCCGTCTCCGATCCGACCGCAGGTGGGACCGCTCTCTTCATCGGGACCGTGCGCAACCACGACCAGGCCAAGCCGGTCGATCGGCTCAGCTACGAGGCACACCCGGACGCGCTGGAACACCTGCGGAAGGTAGCGCTGCGTATCTGTGACGACCCCGCCGTGACCGCGCTGGCCGCCGTCCACCGGACCGGCGACCTGAGGATCGGGGACGCCGCCGTGATCGTGGCCGTGGCCGCTTCTCACCGGGATGTCGCGTTCGCCGCGTGCCGTCGGCTGATCGACGATCTCAAGGCCGAGGTTCCGATTTGGAAACACCAGCACTTCACCGACGGTGCCAGCGAGTGGGTCGGCGCTCACTGACACGTACGCTGGGCGCATGAAGGTGGCCGGATGAAGGTTTTGGCGTGGCTGGCGTTCCCGCTGGTCGCCACGCTGCTGGCGATGTGCTGGGCGGCGTGGCGTGGGCGGAGCCGTGGCCCGCGCCGATCCGGTGGTGCCTTCGACTCGGTCGACGACTTCCGTCGGTTCAACGAGGCGATCGCCGCGCCCGGCCCGCGCGCTGTTCCGCCCCGCCGCCGCGGTCTGGGCCGCCGCGCTGACACACCGTCCACCAAGATCGCAGGGCAGGGTTCGTGACACGTCGTACCGCCACATTGGTCGCCTCGATCGTCGTGCTCGTCATCTCGCTCGGACTGGTCACCGCGTTCCCGGTGCCGTTCGTGTCGTTCAGCCCGGGCCCGGTCAAGGACACCCTGGGTACGGCGAAGAACAAGCCGGTCATCGAGATCACCGGGCACGAGACGTTCCCGACCAGCGGCCAGCTCGACCTGACCACCGTGTCGGTCACCTCGCCGGACCGTGAACTGACCCTGCCGCAGGCGATGCGGAACTGGCTCGACCCGCACCACGACCTGTTCCCGCGCGACATCATCTATCCGCCGGATCAGAGCGCCGACGAGGTCGAGCAGCAGAACACCGCAGAGATGACCGGTTCGCAGGACAGCGCGATCGCAGCCGCACTCCAGGCGGCGAAGGTCCCGTTCCACGCGAAGGTCTCGACGGTCTCCAAAGACACCCCGGCCGAGGGCAAGCTCAAGGCCGGCGACGTCGTCCTCGCAGTCGACGGCCAGACGGTGACGCAGGTCCCGCAGGTCGGCGACTTCGTTCGTAAGCACAAGGTCGGCGAGAACGTCGTCTTCCTGATCCGCCGCGGTTCTGCCGAGCAGACCGTGCAGCTGAAGACCGCTGCCACGCCGGGGGAGACGACGCGGCCGATGGTCGGCATCACCATCGGAGTCGACTCTCCGGTGAAGGTGACGGTCAACCTCGGCCAGGACATCGGCGGCCCGAGCGCGGGGACGGCGTTCGCACTGGCCATCTACGACAAGCTGACGCCAGGCCCGCTGCTGGACGGCAAGCACGTCGCCGGCACCGGCACGATCGACGCACTCGGTCAGGTCGGCGCGATCGGCGGCATCCAGCAGAAGATCGCCGGCGCCAAGAACGACGGCGCCACGGTCTTCCTGGTCCCGGCCCCGAACTGTGAAGCAGCACTGCATGCCGACGTGAAGGGCATCCGGCTGGTGAAGATCAGCACCCTGAGCGACGCGATCACCGCACTGCAGGCGGTCGCCACCGGAAAGGGAGATGTCCCGGCATGCACATCCTGAGCCACCTGTACGCACCGGCCAGCCAAAGGGGAGATCTGCCGGCATGGACTCCGTAGGCATCCTTCCTCCTGACGCGCTCAGCCGCGCAGTGATCGAGATCGAGAAGCACGTGAGCAGCGCGGGCTGGGACCAGCCCGCGCAGCTGTTCGCGCTGGTCCCCACCGATGAGCTCCTCCGCGCCGAGCCCCAACTGGCGGCCGAACTCGGGGCCGAGGACGCATCCCAGCCGCTGACTCCGGTCGCCCAGGGCGAACTGCCGGGCGCCGTAGAAGACGAGCACCTGGCCGACGCGCTGGCCCGGATCGAATGGCCCGACGGCGTCAGTGGCTGCGCGTTGGCGATCGAGCGGATCGTCCTACCCGCCTCGGCCGAGGCGGGTCTGTCCAGCGTCGAGGCGGATGCCGAGCTCGCCCGGATGGCAGGCAGCGATCCGCGCCGCCACGAGGTTCGGATGGTCGCCGCCGTGCTCCGCGAAGGCGACCGGTTCGGTGCGGTCCGGCTGCGCTCCCATGACGAGGACACCGCCGTACTGACCGGCATCGACTTGGTCCCCACGCTGTGCGAAGTACTGTCTTTGACATTCGAGCCTTCGGTCGGCATCCGGCCGGGCGAGGGCCCTGGGGTCGACGGCATGAGTGACGACGAGGAGAACCGATCATGAGTGACGGCGTCTACGACATGCCGGAGGAGCCGCGGAGGACGCGGCGAACAGGCGGGCGTCCCCGGGCCCTGCTGCCGACGATCGCCACCCTGATCGTGCTGCTGATCCTCTTCAGCGTCTTCACCGACGTCTGGACCCAGCGGCTCTGGTACCGCTCGGTGGACCTCGGTTCCGTGTTCAGCACGGTGCTCGGCACGCGAGTCCTGCTGTTCGTAGTGGTCGGCCTGCTGATGGCCGTCGCGGTCGTCGCGAACATCGTGGTCGCCTTCCGCACCCGCCCGCGGGTCGCCCTCGCGCCGTCGCCGAGCCCCGGCTTCGAGCGGTACGGCGATCTGCTGCAGCAGCGCGGGAAGATCGCCATCGGTGTGGTCGCGGCCCTGATGCTGGTGTTCGGTGGCTCGGCCGCGTCGGGCGAATGGAAGGTGTTCCTGGCCTGGCGGAACCGAACGTCGTTCGGTGTGAACGACCAGCACTTCAACAAGGACATCTCGTTCTTCGTCTTCGACTACCCGTGGCTCCGCGTCCTGCTGGGCTTCGGCTACTCGATCGTGCTGCTCTCCTTGGTCGCCGCGATCATCACCCACTACCTGTACGGCGGTTTCCGCCCGTCCGCCAAGGGCCAGAAGGCCTCCGGTGCGGCGCAGGTCCAGTTCTCCGTGTTGCTCGGTCTGCTCGTCCTGCTCAAGGCCTTCAGCTACTGGCTGGACCGGTTCGGTCTGACGACGTCCGACGGCAGGCTGTTCACGGGTATCTCCTACACCGGTGACAACGCGGTTCTGCCCAGCAAGGAGATCCTGGCGGTCATCGCGGTCCTGTGCGCGGGCTTGTTCTTCGCGAACGTGGTCCGCCGCACCTGGCTCCTGCCCGGTGTGGGCACGGTCGTCCTGATCCTGTCGGCGATCCTCCTCGGCGCCCTGTGGCCGGCCGCGCTGCAGCAGTTGCGCGTCCGTCCGAGCGAGCCGGTGCGTGAGGGGCCGTACATCGCCAAGAACATCACGGCGACGCGGCAGGCCTACGGTCTGGAGCGGACGCAGGTCATCAACTACCCGGCGCTGACGACGGCGAAGCCGAGCGAGCTGCTGGCCGACACCGAGGTGCTGCCGGGCATCCGGCTGATCGACCCGACGGTGGTCGGCCCCACCTTCGAGCAGTTGCAGCAGGTCCGCGGTTTCTACTCGTTCCCGACCGATCTGGACGTCGACCGCTACAAGGTCGGCACCAAGGTGAACGACACCGTGATCGCGGTCCGCGAGGTGCAGATCGACCGGCTGCCCGCCGGCCAGCGCAACTGGAACAACGACCACACCGTCTACACCCACGGGTACGGCGTCGTCGCGGCGAACGGCAACCAGCGTGCACCTGACGGAACGCCGGTGTTCTCCGAGAAGGACCTGCCGCCGAAGGGTGACCTCGGTGACTACGAACCGCGGATCTACTTCGGCGAGCAGTCTCCGGACTACTCGATCGTCGGTGGACCGAACGGCGGCCAGGCGGTCGAGCTCGACACACCCGAAGGCAAGAGCGGCGGCGACCCGACCCTGAACACCTATCAGGGCAAGGGTGGTGTGGGGCTCGGATCGTTCGGCAACCGGTTGCTCTACGCAACCAAGTTCCGGGACGCGAACATCCTGCTTTCCAGCCGGGTCAACACCGACTCGAAGATCCTCTACGACCGCACTCCGCGCGAGCGGGTCGAGAAGGCGGCGCCGTGGCTGACTCCGGACGGTGACCCGTACCCGGCGATCGTCGACGGCCAGGTCGTCTGGATCGTCGACGGCTACACCACCACGGCGAACTACCCGTACTCCGAGAAGGTCGCCCTGGACGAGAGCACCCGGGACACGACGACCGGTCGTGGCACCATCGCGCAGCAGCCGAGCGAGCAGATCAACTACATCCGCAACTCGGTCAAGGCCATCGTCAACGCGTACGACGGATCGGTCGAGCTGTATGCCTGGGACGAGAGCGACCCGATCCTGAAGACGTGGATGAAGGCGTTCCCGGGCACGGTCAAGCCGCGCTCGGACATCTCGCCGCAGCTGATGTCGCACCTGCGCTACCCGGAGGACATGTTCAAGGTCCAGCGCGACCTGCTGGCCAAGTACCACGTGACGGACGCGACCACCTGGTATCAGAACAGCGACCTGTGGCGTGTCCCGGCTGACCCGACCGCGGTGACGTCGAGTGATTCGTCGGCGCAAGTGAAACAACCTCCCTTCTACCTCTCGTTGCGGATGCCCGGTCAGACCGAGCCGAAGTTCTCGCTGACCTCGGTCTACGTGCCGAACGCGGAACGGGAGAACCTGACCGCGTTCATGGCCGTCGATTCCGAGGCTTCATCGCCGGACTACGGCCAGTTCCGAATACTGCGATTGCCCGGCAACCTGCAGATTCCTGGCCCGGGACAGGTGTTCAACAAGTTCCAGACCGACGAGGGCATCAGAACGGCGTTGCTGCCGATCAACCAGCCGTCCAGCGGCGCCAGAGCCCAGTTCGGGAACCTGCTGACGCTGCCGCTCGGCGGTGGTCTGCTCTATGTCCAGCCCGTGTACTCGGTCCGGACGAGCGGGCCTGGTAGCTACCCCGTCCTGCGGTACGTGCTGGTGTCCTTCGGTGATCGTGTAGCCTTCGGCGCCACATTGTCGGAAGCGCTGACCAAGGTCTTCGACACCAACGTCCAAACCAATGAACAACCCGGCGGTACGACGACTCCGCCGAACAACCCAACGCAGAACCCAACGGTCACGCAGGCGCTGGCCGAAGCGCAGGCCGCGTACACAGCGGCACAAGATGCTCTGAAGGCCGGCAATCTGGCCGAGTACCAGTCCCAGGTGAACAAGATGAAGGCCGCGGTCGACAAGGCCATCAAGGCTGGGGCCACACCCGCGACACCGAACCCGACGACAACGCCGTCGGGCACACCGTCCGGCACTCCGTCGACGCCGGCAAATCCGACCAGTCCGCCGAGTTCCCCGACAGGCTGATCCGCAGGCCGCTTCCCGGGGCGGCGACACCGACACCAGTCGGCGTCGCCGCCCCGTTCCGTTGCCTAGGGCATCAGGTAGTGGTCTCCGGGTGGAAGCCGGCGGCGGTGTCGAGGAGGTCCTCGTCGGTGAGGCGGTCGTGGTCGATCGTCACCTCGGCCGCGACGCCCGGCTCGATGAAGTAGAACACCTCGTTCCCGGCGAGCAGACCGTCGTACCCACCGACCTTGACCGGGGTCAACGCCCAGCTGTCCGGATCCTTCTCCTCGTACTCGATCAGGAACGTCTTCAGGGCCGCGAGATCGGTCAGCTTCTCGCCGCGGAGCGTCTTGATGGTCAGATCGACCTTGAACGCACCCTCCGGATCCGGTCCGGTCTCCCAGACCCGGCTGCGGAAACTCACGTCCTCCCACTCGTACTCGAAGTCGCTCGGCGTACCGATCCCGTCGGGTAGCTGCTCGATCACGAAGCCGTCCAAGGTGCATGCCCTTTGCTCGGTCGAAGGAGGTGCCACGGAGTAACCCGAGCGCGGCCCGGGCTCACTCGCCGCGGCCACGGTGGCGGTCCAGGCGCCGAGTGAGGCGAGGACGACCGCGCTCCCCAGCACCATACGGCCCAGCACGATGCGACGGGTCGGCGGAACGACTCGGGAACGAAGGGAAGAACGCGACATGGCTGCCTCCTGGGAACCGTGACGCCTCACCTGCTGCGAGACGCCTTCGTGCCCAAGAACATGCCGTGATCACCCCAGCCCTCGACCCGCGAATTCAAAGCTGTGGATAACCGCCCGAAGTCAGTGCCCGATCATCCGATGCAACCGATGGAACGTCTGCTTGAACCCGAGCCGCGGCCAGGTCCGCGACGACAACAGATTCGTCACCCGCCAATCGGTCACCACCGACGTGTACCCGGTCGTCGCCGCCCACTGCAGTACCGCTTCGCCCAACGCCCGCCCGGCGCCGTGCCCCCGAGCCGACGGCAGTACGGCGGCGAATCCGAGAAAGCCGGCGTTGTCCGGCCGAGCCAACCCGCTGTGCGAACTCGACTTCTCCAGCGAGCACCCGACCGCGGACCCGATCACCTGACCGTTGTACTCGGCAACAAAGCTCGCGTAGTCCTGGTCGTCGATCGACTCCTCCCAATCCGCCACTGCCTCCTCGAGGGTCGGCAGCTCCCCGGTGGCGAACACCGGCGACAGACCCTGGTGCTGGGGCAGTGCCAGATCGAGCTCCGCGAGTACTGGAATGTCTTCGCGGACGGCTCGACGGACCAGCAGATCCGGAGGCGGCAGGAGGAGAGTTGTCGGGGCGGGCCGGACCGCGTGCGCATGCTGCGAGCCGAACGCGAGCCGGAACCACGCATCCAAGAGCTGTGGGTCATCCGGGACCAGCGCGTAATGCGCGATCCGACCGTCGTCGACCCACTTCGTTGCCGCGGCAGCGTACAAGTCACGAATGTGTTCAGGCTCACGTACGGCGTGACCCGCGGCCTCGACCCAGATGTTCGGCCCCCAGACCGGCGACTTCTTAGGTGCCCCCAGCACGTATCCGGTCAGTTCGCCGTCCTCGATCATCACCGCACCAGAGGCGCTCTCGCTCTCCCACAGGGCCGTCACTTCGACCAGGGCGAGCAGTTCGTCCTCGTAATCCGCCGGAAGCAGAGGGTGGCGCTTGCGATGTTCCTTGTGCCGCTGCGCGAGCAGACCGGCGGCCGCACCGAGATCCGTGGCCTCGAACGGCCGGATGACGTGTCTGGACATACCCGGACGGTACGCCGCTCGCCCGGGTGGCGGAACGGGTTTTCACCAGGTCAGAGCCACACCGGGAACCGATTTGGTTGCTCGGCCCAGATCCTCTAAACTAAAGACACAACGGCGCGGGGTGGAGCAGCTCGGTAGCTCGCTGGGCTCATAACCCAGAGGTCGCAGGTTCAAATCCTGCCCCCGCTACCACAGAAGGCCCGGACCAACAGGTCCGGGCCTTCGTTTTGTTGTGCCGTCTGACCTGCGGTTCTGCGCAGTCCTGGTCGGCTGTCAATCCATCAGTCGGGATCGCCTGGATGGCCATCGGCCGACGCCGTCCGCAGGCATCTAGTGTCGGACCGCGCCACGGGTACCCAGTGGCTTGATTATCTCTCGCGTGATGTGGACATGAGCGGAGAACTGGCACCAAGGTTCAACCCTGCATACAGACGAGTCCTTGCCCGGTGATCTTGCCGGCGATGTCGTGTCCTCCCTGATGCCAGGCGCGGGACCTCTCGTCAAGCGCATGTTGGAGGCGGTCGCCAGCGAGTGGAGCAAGAATCGGTCGCAGGCGCTCAAGGCGGCAGTGGCGACCTCCGGACTGACCCGGGAGGATCTCGCCCAACGGATCGCAGAGAAACCCGAGCTGGTCCCACTCGTGACGCGCCTCCTTTATGAGGCATCAATGACTGCGCGAGATCCGCGATCGGTATGTGTTCGTCCAACAGATGGAGCAACCGGAAGACGAGACCCCCGAGACCGATGAGATGCAGACCGCTCGCAGACTGTCCGCGCGCCTCCAAGTGAACGAGGAGGCATTGGTGTTCGGGCTCGTAAGGCTGTCGAATCAGGGCTTCGTCACGTTCACATCGGTTCTATCTGGCGAGCGGTTCACAATCACCGAGTTGGGACGACTCCTTTACGACGCCCTAGAGCCCGCCTTGTCCACGAGGCGATTGGACCGTGCGGTGATCGTGTCGGGGTGCAGCGGTCGACCTTCCGGTCCGACCATGACGTAGTCGTGGTTCGGGTAGCTGTCGCCAAACGCCTCTCGCTCTTCGTTCATCCGGCCGATGTAGCTGCGCAGGTGGCGAACAGTGAAGCTGTCGAGCGAGATGTCGCGCTGGCTCGATTCGGACTTGCCGTCTGACGCCTCGGCTCGTCCACGCACCACCACCCGAGTGTCTTCGATAGTCAACGCGCCCGCGTCCAAATCGACCATCTTTCCCTCGACGCCGGCCAGCTCAGATCGGCGCATTCCTGTAGTTGCCGCGAGCACCCACATTCCGTCATAGCGATCTCGGAGGGCGACGAGTAGAAACGCGCCAAGTTGTGGCGGGGTCCAGATCGCGTGCTGCTTCTTTGCTGAACGTCGGCCGCGCTCCCTTGGGCGGCAATTTCGCGAGGCAGAGGTCCAGCGCCGTCGCGTTCGTCGTTGAGCCAGCGAGCCGGTTGTAATGGATGCAGAATCGCTCATTCTGAACCTCGAATCGGTTCCCGAGAATCCGTGGGCCGCGACAGGGAGTCAAGGAACAATGGGGATCGAAAGTGTATTCACTGAAACTCTGATGAACGGGGAGATTCCGTTAGGCACATGTAACGTCGTCGTGGGCCCAGCTGAATTTCAAGACGAGTGGTCCAGGACTCGAGCGACTCGGCGGCCAGGTTACAGATTCGGGTAGTGCCGATGCCTGATACCCGGGCCCTAATGCGCCGTGGACCGCTGCCGCCAGAGCTCGTAACCGGTAACGAGGCTGACGCGACTGCCCTTTGATCTAACTGTGTTGGGAAAGCCACTGCTGCGTCATAAAGTCATGAAATGGCAAGAGCACACACAGGCAAGATGCCGAGTGACCAGGTTCTGCGCTGGGCGGCCGAGGCGGTTGGCGGGACGAGCGTCGTTTCGTCCGAGGGCCTGACCCGCGGCGAGCACCGCCCTTCGGGCACGTTCCGCCTGGGAATCGAAGGACCGGCGGCCCGGACCAGGGACGTGATCTTGAAGGTCCCTGTCCGGGGATGGATCGCTGCCGCGTGGGTGATTACGAACGCACGCGCGCTTCAGTTGGCCGAGACTCATGGCCTGGCCGCGCCGCGGCTGATCGCTGCGGATCTCGACGGGAAGGCGAGCGGAACCGTCGCCACCCTGGAGACCTTCCTGCCCGGCAGCGCCGGTCTCTCGCCGACGGTTTCGGTCGCCCGGCTCCGCGAAGCGGGAGCGGCCCTTGCCAGGGTCCACGCCTTCAGGCTGGTTCCGCAGGCCCACCTGCCATACCGGCCGCGGCCGTGCGCCGTCGACGACCGCGCCGATGAACGCTTGCGGGGCCTGATGCCGACCACACCTTTGCTGCAGCAGGCCGACGAGCGGGTCAGGTCGCACGGGATGCCGGCAGTCGCGTCGGTGTTCGTGCATGGTGACGCCTGGGGCGGCAACATGCTGTGGGAGGGTGACCGTTGCGTTGCGCTGATCGACTGGAATACAGCCGGGGCCGGTAATCCGGGCGTCGATCTCGGCAGCCTGCGGATGCAGATGACCCTTCAGTACGGCCAGGACGCGGCGGCCCATGTGTTGGAGGGCTGGGAGCGGCAGGCGGGCCGGGAGGCAGTCGGCGTGCCCTACTGGGATGCCGTGGCCGCGCTGAACACGCCGACAGTGATGGACGGTTGGGCGGGATTCGCCGACGACGGTAGCCTCCTGGGCGCCGCTGCCGTCACCGAAAGGCGCGACGCTTTCCTTCGCACCGCTCTCAGTCAGTGGTCATAAAGTGGTCGCGCATGCCGAATCGACGCTGCTCTCCACTTGGGGGCCTGTAAGGGGATGCAGTACACGGGCGGAGTCGCCGCGCCTGGTTGTGTAGTTGCCACTGGTGGGATCGGAGACCGTCAGCCCACGTACCCAGATCCGTACCCAAGGCGATCCAGGACCCGCCCGATCGGATGAGACGTAGGGGACAAACTGGACGGCGATCAGGTCGAGTACACGCAGTTCTCGACACACTCTGTTGCGCCTGAGACACCGCCCGGGCCTTCGCTTTGCTGTATGACCTGCTGACTCCTCCGTGCTTCAGGACGCCTGGGAGTATGTGTCCACAGATCTCCACGCCCGACTGATGCAGCGTTAGTGGGTCGGGCTTCCGTCTTGAGGGGGACATGGAGAGCGGAGGCGGGGATGGCGGAGCGGGACAAGGCGTTCGTCGAGTTCGTGGAGGCGGCGCTTCCGTCGCTACGGAGGACGGCGTACCTGATCGGCGGCGACCGGCACAAGGCGGACGACGTGGTCCAGGAGACGCTCTACAAGCTGTACCTCGCCTGGCCGAAGGTGCAACGGGCCGGCAACCCGTTCGCCTACGCCCGCCGGATGCTGGTCAACGTCGCGTACGACGGTGGCCGGCGCCCCTGGCGTCGTGAGGTCACCATCGCCGAGCTCCCGGAGTACGCCGTCAAGGGCGGCGACTTCGCGGCTGGGCACGCTGACCGTGACGAAGTGCTCGAAGCGCTGCGAGCACTGGCGCCACGGCAGCGTGCCTGCGTTGTCCTTCGGTACTACGAGGATCTCTCGATCGCGCAGACCGCGGAGATCCTCGGGTGCTCGGAGGGAACGGTGAGAAGCCAGGCGACCCGCGGCCTCGAGACTCTCCGCAAGGCCATCGATCGGCGACGGAGTCCGGCGCTGTGAAGGAGAACGAGATGGAAGACACCCGCGAGGTCAGCGCTGAGCTCCACCGTCTGGCCGACGCCGCACCAACGAATCACTTCGACACCGCGACCGTCCTCACCCGAGGCCACCGTGGTCTGCGGCGCCGCCGCTTCCTGGGCGTGGGCGGCACCATCGCCGGCGTCGCCGCGGCAGCCCTCGCCGTCACCCTCATCCCCAATCTCACTGGAACCGGCAACGGCGATGATCCCGGCGTGGCCGCCACCCAGACCGAGAACTCCCAGTTCAGCCCGGTCCCGGGCGTCCCCCGCGGCGAGGACGGCGCCGGGCAGCGGATCTCCAAGCAGGAGGCCGAACGCCGCTGTGCCCTGCGGTATCCCGATGCGAAGAAGTCGCTGACGGATGGCACCGGCTTCCGGTCCGTGAGCTCGCACTCCTACGATCTGAAGAGTGGGCAGCAGAAAGGCGGAGGGGTGGTGCTGAATTCCTCGAGCCCCTTCTTCTGCATGATCCCCGGCGGCGACAAGCCGTCCGCTGCGCTGGTCGCCGCCGCGAAGGCGGATCCTCTCCCGAAGAACGAGGCCGACCAGCTTCGCAACTGCTCGGTGAACGCATGGGTCGATATGACCAAGTGGCACATCGTGGTCTCCGACCGCCTGGCTCTGACCGAGAAGAACTACCGCGGATTCAGCCGCGAAATGCTGATCGCGGTCTCGCCGTCCGGCAAGACGGCAATCGCCTGCCAGTTGCCGGTGGACGTAGTTCGGGGCGCCGGCTTCGGCTGGGGGGTCACAGCCCTGCGCCTCGACGACCTCGGCACGGACTACCCCCGGATCCCGTGGCCGGACGGCACCCAGGGCAAGGAGATCGCCGCGATTCTTCCCGAAGGCACGGACTGCAACGGCAACGTCTGTGGCCGGTCACTGCCCACCGGCTGGGGCCAAGCACCGGCGAACACCGCCAAGGTCGTCGTACAGATCGGCTCCGGTCCGGCGTACGAGTCGCCGCTCAAGGACGGCTGGTTCACCTTCACCGTGATGGACAAGCACAGCCACACCAATGCCGAGCCGTTGAAGGTCAGGGCGTACGACAAGGACGGAAAGCTCCTCAGCAAGCTCTACCCCGAGAAGTAGCCACCCCGCCGGCCCGGGATCCCCCGGGCCGGCCTCGGCTGATCCGTACCCGTACGGCTCCTGCTTACGAGGCGATGATGACCTTGAGGGCTTCTTGTTCGGCGGCGTTGGCGAAGGTGTCGTAGGCCAGTTCGAACTGGCCGAAGGTGAAGCGGTGGGTGACGAACTTCTCCGGGGCGATGGCACCCTTCTTGATGTCGTCGAGGAGTTCTGGTGCGGTGATCGCGTTCACCAGGCCGGTGGTGATGGTGAGGTTGTTGATCCAGTGCCGCTCGATCGGGAACTGCACACTCTCACCGTGTACGCCGATGTTGGCGACATGCCCGCCGGGCCGTACTGACTCCAGCGCGGTGCCGAAGGTTGCGGGCACACCCACCGCCTCGATGGCGACATCTACGCCCAACCCGTCGTGGCTGAGTTCCTTCAGGGCCTCCACGACATTCTCGCCGGCTTCGATCGTCTCGGTCGCCCCGAAATCGCGGGACTGATCGAGCCGGAACTTGTTGGTGTCGACGGCGATGATGCTCGCGGCACCGGCGGTGCGGGCGGTCATGATCGCGGCGAGCCCGACCGGCCCGGCGCCGATGACGGCGACGACATCCCCGCTCTTGACGGCACCGTTCAGTACGCCGATCTCGTAACCGGTCGGGAGGATGTCGCTCAACATGGTGCCCTGCTCGGCCGAGACTCCTTCGGGGAGCGGGATCAGGCCGTTGTCGGCGTACGGGACGCGCACGTACTCCGCCTGGGTTCCGTCGATGAGGTGCCCGAAGATCCAGCCGATGCCACCGAGGGTCTTGCAGTGCGAGGGCAGGCCGGCCTTGCAGTAGTCGCAGGTCCCGCACTTGCTGATGCAGGAGATGATGACCCGGTCGCCGACCTTCACGGTCTTGCAGCCGAGGCCGATCTCGGTGACCACGCCGACGCCTTCGTGGCCGAGGATCCGGCCGTCGGTGACGGCAGGTACATCGCCCTTGAGGATGTGCAGGTCGGTGCCGCAGATGGTGGTGACCTCGACCTTGACGATCGCGTCGGTCGGGTCCTTGATGACGGGATCCGGGACGTCTTCCCACGCTTTCGTGCCAGGTCCGTGGTAAACGAGGGCTTTCATCGCAACTCCTTGTCTCGTTGGCCAGTCGGCACCAGGAGCGCACCGGCGTTGAACGGATAGTCACCCCGCAGCACCACCGCGCCGGTCTCAACTTGAGACGACGCCATCGGGCCGGCGAGGTGCCTCAAATCGAGACACCCTCGAGGGTGAGAAGGGGCAAAGCTGGTCGCATTCGGGATGCACCCGGAAGGAGCTGCCCATGACCACCATCGATGCCGATGCTCACAGCGCCCCAGAGGTACGGGCCCAACCTGCCGCCGAGGCCGCGGTCCCGGTGGCGACCGGAGACCCGTCCCTGATCGGTCTCCCCAGTTTCATCGCGGGATCGGTCGCACTCGGTCTCGTCCTGGTCGGCTACGTTCCCGCGGCGGCGGTCGGAGCGTCGCTTCCTATCATCCTCGCGGCGACCGGCCTCGGCCTGCTGGTCGCGGGCATCTGGGCGGCAGGTGTCGGTCAGAGTGCGGTAGCCGGAGTGTTCGGCATCTTCGCCGGGTTCTGGCTGAGCTACGGGATGCTCGTCCTGGGCCTGACGCACAACTGGTTCGGCATCGTCGCCGCGGATGCCCTTCATACACAGGGCCTGTACCTGATCTCCTGGCTGGTGGTGATCGGAATGCTGACCCTGGCGACACTCCGACTGCCGGTGGCATACACGCTGCTGTTCGCGTTGATCGAGATCGCTCTGGTGCTGGTGCTCGTCGGCACGCTGCAGCAATCGAGCGGTGCGTTGAAGGTCGCCGGTGTGGTGGTCTTCGTCTTCGCCGCGTTGGGTGTGTACCTGTTCTTCAGCTCGGCTTCGCAGGCGACCGGCGGTAAGGCGCTTCCGCTCGGACAGCCGCTGCTGCACGGCTGACCCACCTCTGTCGACGGTCCGGATCTGCTGGTCCGGACCGTCGTCTTGCTACGGTCATGAGATGCGGGTGGTGCTATCGACGTACGGCGGACGTGGCGATGTCGAGCCGATGGTGGCCTTCGCCGTGCGGTTGCGAGAACACGGTCGACCTGGCCAACGGTCAGCGCGAGGTACTGCCTGAGGTGGCGGAGGGGTGCGATCTGCTGGTCGCGACCGGTGTGCCGGCGGTGGTGGGCGGAGCTCGGTCGATCGCCGAGAAGCTAGGTATCCCTTGGATTCACGTGACCTTCCAGCAGCTCATCCTGCCGTCGCCGTACCGTGCCCCGCAGACCTACCCGGGCCAGGAGTATCCGTCGGACGTGACGGACATCCCGACGCTGTGGAAGCTCCACGACCAGTACCTGAACACGTTGCTCGGTGAGGCCATCAACACCAACCGCGACGCGTTGGGGCGGCAGCATGCCGATGACGTCGTCGACGGACTTGTCGAGTGCTGTCATTGCGGCGGTGCGCGCGAATGGCCGGCGTGCGGTGTTGATGCGCGGATGGGCCGACCTGTCCGCTGTTGACGGACAAGAGGACTGTTTCGTCGTCGGTGAGGTCAACCATCACGAGCTCTTCCCGCGGATGGCCGCGGTCGTTCACCACGGCGGCGCCGGTACGACGGCAACGTCCGCGCGGGCCGGCGTACCGCAGGTTGTCGTACCGCAGGGCGCGGACCAGCCGTACTGGGCGAGCCGCGTCGCCGAGCTGGGAATCGGCGTAGCTCATGACGGTCCGAACCTGACCGCAGAGTCGCTCACGACCGCACTCGAGAACGCCATGGCGCCCGAAACCACCGAACGTGCGGGCGCCATGGCGAAACGAGCCAGCACCGACGGCGCGGTGCTGGCAGCGAATCTGTTGCTCAAGCAGGCTTGAAGATCAGCGGCGGCGCCCCCACTTGCCGCCGGCGCCGACGCCGGCCAGGTGAAGGGCGATGCACAACAGACCGGCCATGAGCAGGGTCTGGGGCGTGAACGCGTCGCTGGCCTTGATGTTGGCCCAGTCGAGGATGAGTGCCAAGCCGAAGATGACGGCAGCGATGATCGCGAACATCGGGGTGCTCCTTAATGGGGCGGGCAGAGGTGTGTCCGGTACCCAGGCGCAATCCTTCAGAGTCGATATGTCGGATAATAGATGAACCTATTGCATAGGAAACCCTTGGGCGCTACCGTCGGGGGATGACTCAGACGCTGACGAATGACGCACATCGCCACCTGGGCATCATGCCCGCGTTCCCGTTCTACGGTGGGCCGCCGGCCAACCCGGACGTGCTGGCCCGGGCAACGCCGGCCGAGCTGATCGAGGACCTCGACCGGGAAGGCGCCGAGCGCGCGCTCGTCCTGCCGAACTACGGAGTGCCCGACGCTTCGGTGTCGTTCGGTTTCAACCCTCTGGTCATCGAGGCCGCGGCCAAGGACGACCGGATCAGCTGCGGGCTCTGGGTGTCACCGCGGCCGCAGGATGCTGAGCTCACGGCGGAAGCACTCGCTCTGACCGGTGAGCCGGGTGTCGTAGCCCTGAAGACCAGCTTCCTGCTGGGCGGCGCGGTCGACGACCCGGACTGCCAGCCGCAGCTCGAGCAGATCTTCTCCACCGCACGCGAGCGCGGTCTCGTCGTACACATCCACACCTCGCCCGGTGCGGCCTCCGACATCGACCAGATCGGCAAGCTGGTGGATCGGTACGCCGATGACGTCAAGATTCACCTGGTCCACTTCGGCGGTGGCATGAGTGGTCACATCAAGCTGATCAGTGAGCGCTTCTTCACCTGGATCGAGGCCGGCAAGCAGGTCTACACCGACACCAGTTGGGCGATCGGCTTCGCGCCACGCTGGCTGGCGCGCGAGATCGAGCGGCGCGGGATCGGCCAGGACCGAGTGCTGTTCGCGAGTGACGAGCCATGGGGTGACTACGTCGGCGAGGTCCACCGCCTGAGCGAGGCAGCCGGAGACGGCGAGCTGGCCAACCTCTTCCTCCGGGACAACTTCACCGCGCTCTACGGCTCCTGAGGCGTCAAACAGCGAGGCGAACCCGCCCGGTTACTTGACGGCGAGTTCGCCGAGCTCGGACCAGTCGTCCTGGGGAACCTTGAAGTTCACGATGCGGGGCGTCTCCACCAGGTGCGGCGGGAGGTCCTGCTGCGCGGCCTTGAAGTGGTCCGAGGTGACGTGGGCAGTGGCCGCGTCATCGTCGGCGAAGGCCTCGACCAGGACGTACTCGTTGGCGTCGTCGACCGAGCGGGACCAGTCGAACCACAGGCAGCCTGCCTCGCCCCGGGTGGCGGCGGTGAAGGCCGCGGTGATCGACGGCCAGTTCTCGGCATGCTCCGGCTTCACGCGGAACTTGGCGGTGATGAAGATCATGGCCGACAACTTAGCGCAGCCACACCGCCAGCGGAGTCTCAATCTGCGACCTGTCAGAACCCCAGTTGCTGTCGCAGCGACTCGAGCGTGTGTGCCGACTCCAGCGTCCGCTCCGTGTCCGCACTGGCCACTGCCTGCGCCAGTGCGTCTGTGGCGACGATTGTCGTCAGCATCTCCGCGGTGATGCCGGTGACTGTGTTCGGCACGTGGATCGCGACCGTCACGTCGCCGGCCAGTCGTTCGGCCACGAGTTGCTCGCTGAGCAGGATGATGGCGGCCCCGACGGCTCGCGCCCGGTCGATCACCACCTCGGCGTCGATGGTGATCCGGCCCGGCGCGATCACGATCACCACGTCGTCCGGGTCGATCGCCAGTAGGTCGTCGGCGAGCCGGAACCCGGCCGTGGTGATGCACCGGCTGCGCAGCCCGAACCGATTCAGCTTCAGGGCCAGGTGCTCCGCCGCGACATAGTTGGCCCCGAATCCGTACGTCGACACTTCGCGCGCGTCGAGCAGCAGCCGGACCGCCTCCTGGAAGGCGTCCATCGACATGTGCTGGTTCAGGAACTCGATCCGCTCGATCGACTCCGTGATGACCCGGTCCCAGACGTGCTTCGGGTCGCCGCCGGTCGACTCGATCCGGTTCCGCAGCCGCTCCTGGCGGTGTGCGGTCGTGAATGGCGACGCAACCAGGTCCTTCAGCTCGGCCAGACCGGCGTACCCGAGTGACTGGAGGGTGCGGACCACGGTGGCGTTGCTGGTCTTGCTCGCTTGGCCCAGTTCGGCCGCGGACAGATAGAGCAACCGCTCCGGCGACATCTCCGACAGCGAGCGGCAGACCGCGCGAGAGGCCGGGGTGAACTCGTCCCAGTGCTCCCGGATCCGGCGGCGGAGCTCGGCGATCGCGGGATTCTTCGTAACCCCTGTTACCTCATCTGGCATTTGTGTATCATCCGATCCCATCGCGTCTGTAACAAACCATCCAAGCCAGTCAATTCTGTAACACATCGTAAAGGAAGCTGATGCATACCTTCTATCAGCGTGGTGCGACGCCGATCTTTGCGTCTCAGGCGGATCAGCGGCTGCATTACTGCCTCTACGTTCCGGAGCGGCTGACGGATGGTGACCGGGCGCCGCTGGTGGTGATTCAACATGGGACCGCGCGGTCGGCGACGAACTACCGCAACCAGTTGAAGGAGTGGGCCGAGGACCAGGGCGCGGTGGTCCTGACGCCGATCTTCCCGGCCGGGCTGGTGGATCCGACCGACCTGCACAACTTCAAGTTCATCGAGTACCAGGGGATCCGGTTCGACCGGATGCTGCTGGCGATCGTGGACGAGGTCGCGGACCGGTTCCCGGTGGCGACCGAGAAGTTCTATCTGCACGGGTTCTCCGGCGGCGGGCAGTTCACGCATCGGTTCCTCTACCTGCATCCGGAGCGGCTGGCCGCGGCGTCGATCGGGGCGCCCGGGCGGATCACGCAGCTGGACGACACATTGCCGTGGTGGCTCGGGACGAAGGGGTTCGAGGACAAGTTCGGGCAGTCGATCGACTTCGAGGCGCTTCGCCGGGTGCCGATCCAGCTGGTGGTGGGATCGGAGGACGTGGAGACCTGGGAGATCATGAACCGCGGTGAGTCGAACTGGATGGACGGCGCCGAGCTGACCGGCACCACCCGGATCGAGCGGCTCCGCACGCTGGAACGCAACTACCGCTCCCACGGCCTCGACATCACTTTCGACCTGATCGAAGGAGCCGCCCACTCAGGCCGCAAGATCCTCCCCGCGGTAGAACGCTTCTTCACAGCACAACTCAAGAACCGGTGAGGCCCAGGTAGGTCAGGACGGCCAGGACTCGGCGGTTGCTGGTGTTGTCGTCGGTGAGGCCGAGCTTGGTGAACAGGGATGTGGTGTGTTTGCTGATGGCGCTCTCACTCAGGAAGAGTCGTTGCCTGATCGCCTGATTCGAGAGCCCTTCGGCCATGAGTCCGAGCACGTCACGTTCGCGCTCGCTGAGACGGTCAAGGCGCTTGTTCGACGTACCACTCGACAGCAGCTTCGAGATGACCGCCGGGTCCATCGCAGTCCCACCTGCTGCAACCCGCTCCAGCGCGTCGATGAACTGATCAGCCTCGAACACGCTCTCCTTCAGCAGATACCCGACGCCGCTGGCCCCGTCGGTCAGGAGCTCACGTGCATACAGCTGCTCGACGTGCTGCGACAAGATCAGCACCGGCAACCCAGGCACCTGCCGCCGGGCGGCGAGCGCAGCCTTCAGCCCTTCATCCGTCTGCGTCGGCGGCATCCGTACGTCGATGACCGACACATCCGGCCGCCACTTCAGCAACGCGTCGAGCGTCTCCGGTCCGGTGCTCGCGGTCGCCACGATCTCGTGACCGTACGCCTGGATCAGCCGGACCATCCCGTCCCGCAACAGGTAGAGGTCTTCGGCTACAAGGATTCGCATGGCACCGTCATCCTCGCACGCGTCGGCCCACCCACCGGGCTGCTGAACTCCAGCGATCCGTCGAACGCGGTCAGCCTCCGCTGCAGTCCCGCAAGCCCACCACCCGGCGCAACCGAACCGCCGCCCTGCCCGTCATCCTCGACCGTCGCCACGATGCCGGTGCTGTCGAGAACAAGAGTGATCTGAGCGTGCGAGGCTCGCGCGTGCTTCACCGCGTTGGTCAGCAGCTCAGCGATCCCGAAGTACACAGCCGACTCGATCGGCGGATCCAGCCGTAGCTCACCCTCGGCAGCCACTGAGGTCTCGAGCGGGCTGTCCATCGCCAACGCTCGTACGGCGTCCACGAGACCACGCTCGTTCAGCACTGGCGGGTTGATCCCGCGCACCAGTTCACGCAACTCCGACAACGAGGTCGCGGCGCCGACCCGCGCCTCGCGCAGCAGCGCTTTCGCCTGCCGCGGATCCGTCTCCATCAGCTTCTCCGCCGTCGCCAGCGACAGCCCGAGAGCGACCAGCCGAGCCTGCGCGCCGTCATGCAGATCCCGCTCGATCCGCCGGATCTCCGCGGCCTGCGCGATCGTCGCGTCGGCACGCTGCGCCGTCAGCTCCTCAACGCGATTCACCAACGCCATCGACGACGTGGGCCGCAAGAACCGCAGAGCGACCGGCCCGAAAGCCCGCCACGCGTACGGCGAACTCACCACGGCCACCACGAGCCCCGCCACACCGATCACCGGCTTCGCCTGAGCGAACCCAACGACCGCAACCACGATCCCAGCCGGCGGAACCGCAGCGGCCAGTCCGGCCGTCATCGCGAGGATCGCCGCGAACCGCAGATCACGCCAGTTCGCCGGATCGGTCCACCGCACCCGCATCGCCAGATCCTTCTCGGCGTCCCGGCGACTGCGCTCGTACGAGTACCCGTTCCACCAGTAGCCGGTCGACAGCTGCGTCACCGCCCCAAGCTCCCGATACCCGGCCGGGATAACCGCCCCCGTCCACCGGGCCACGAGCGAGCGAGCCATCCGGCAGACCGGCCGGAGCAGCAGCCCGGTCCCGACCACGGCCCAGACCAGCGGCGCGAACCAGGTCCACGGGTTCTTCCACCAGATCGCGATCAGTACGGCGGACGCCCACACGGCCGGCACCAGCGCGCTGACCACCAGAACGACGCACGCCCGGACGAACCCGACGCCGGCACTCCTGACCATCACAAACCCTCTCCTTCATCACGGTTGGTGATTTCACTCTGCATCACCCGCACCGCGAAATCGGCTCGATCGGCACCGAAGTAGGGCTAGCCCCACCCAACCGTGCGTCCAGCCGCATACCGCGCCGTACTCGCACTTTCTAGCGTCGAAGCATGCCGCAAACAACGACTCTGCCCGACACCTCCCGGACCCAGCGACTGTGGTTCGTCGACAATCTGCGCGTCCTGTTGATCTCGCTCGTGGTCGTCCACCATGTCGCGTGTATCTACAGCGGGCTCGACGCCTGGTACTACACCGAACCGCCGACCAGCGACGCCGCCGGCCTCGGCCTGAGCGTCTTCCTGCTGGTCAACCAGTCCTGGTTCATGGGCGCGTTCTTCCTCCTCTCGGGCTACTTCTCGCCCGCGTCGTACGACCGGAAAGGCCCGCGCGCGTTCCTCCGCGACCGGCTGATCCGGCTGGGCATCCCACTGCTGATCTTCTACTTCGCGATCAACCCGGTCCTGGCTCTCGGCAGCGGCGACAGCTACCTGCACACGATCGGCAGCGGGCCGCTCTGGTTCGTCCTCGCGCTGCTTCTTCTCGATACGTCGTACGCCGTCTTCCGGCACCTGACCCGCCGGCCCCAGAGTCGGACCCAGCGCCGGACCCAGAGCCGGACCCCGCGGCCGCTCACGTTCCGTGCGGTGATCGCGTTCATCCCGGCGCTGGCCTTGGCCACCTTCGCGCTGCGGGTCGTGATCCCGATGGGTGTCTCGGTACCGATCATCGACTTCCCGACCAGCGGCTACCTGCCGCAGTACGTCAGCTTCTTCGTCCTCGGGACCGCGGCGTACCGACGCGGCTGGCTCACTGCCACCCCCGCCCGACTCGGCAAGCTCGGACTCGGCCTTGCCGTCGGCGGAACGCTGGTCTTCCTCCCGCTCGCGCTGACAAACGGACCCGACGCGTTCCTCGGCCACGGCACGGTCAACTCGCTGTTCTACGCGCTGTGGGACTCGACCTTCGCGGTGGGCGTGGTGCTTGCGCTGCTCACCCTCTTCCGCCGGCGCTTCAACACCCAGGGACCGGTACGGCGCTACCTCTCGACGCACGTGTTCACCGTGTACGTGATCCACGCGCTCGTCGTGACCGCGGCCGGGTACGCGCTGCGCGGGGTGGACCTGCCGTCGCTCGAGAAGTTCGCGATCGGTGCAGTCGTGGTGCTGCCGGCCTGTTTCCTGCTCGCCGGTCCGGTCCGGCGGATTCCCGGCGTACGGCGGGTGCTCTGAACAGACATCAGCCGCTGGTGCCCGGCGTGGGCAGCAGCGGCTGACGGTGGTACTCGAGCGACCTGAACAGGTTGTCAGGCAGCTTGGGGAACGCGGGTGCGGCTCTTCGCGGCCCAGACGGCGCGGCGCAGCTTGGCCTTGTCCGGGTAGCCGGCGGCGCAGCCGATCACGTAGACGTCGTGGCTGCGCATGTTGACCATGCCGGCCACGTACCAGACCGGGCTTCCCTCGGCCAGCATGGTGATGATCATGTTCCTGACGGTGCTGTCGATCGTTGCGGTGGTGTTCATCCTGACCCTCTCCCTTGGTCGCTCTTACTGATACGTCGACCCAGGGCGGCCAGAATCGACACACCTCGACAAAGAAGTTTTGGCCGCAGAAAACAGAACGCCCCGGCCAATGACCGGGGCGCTTGTCCGTGTGGGTCCCGGGGGGAGTGGGACCACCACACGTTGGGGGGGACTTTGACGTTAACCCGGCGAAGGGGTCATGTGCACCTTTTCGTCCACTCTGGAATACCCAACCGGCGAACGGTGCGGATCCTGCGCTCAGTGGTTCGTCTTGCGCCGGTACAGCGTTGTCGCCAGCACGAACGAAAACAGGAGCAGACCACAACACCACGCGAGCGCGATCCAGCCGGTGTTGCCCATGGGTGTTCCGATCAAAAGACTACGGACAGTCTCGATCACCGGGGTGATCGGCTGGTGTTCGCTGATCGGACGCAGCCAGCTCGGCATCGTCTCCGGCTGCACGAACGCGCTGCTCAGATATGGCAGGAACAGCATGAAGAAACTCAGTGTGCTGGCCGACTCGACCGTCTTCGCGATCACGCCGAGACCGGCCGCCAGCCAGGAGAGCGCGAGTACGTAGAGCAACAACAACCCGATCGTGCCGAGCCAGTCGAGCACGTTCCCGGACGGACGGAATCCCATCGCGAACGCGGCCAGGATCACGATCGCCGTCGAGGTCGCGTTGCGGGCGACGCTCGCGGTGACATGTCCGGTCAATACGGCGAAACTGCGGATCGGCAGCGAGCGGAGCCGGTCGATCATCCCGCTGGTCATGTCGTCCGCAACCACCATCGCCGTCGAGGAAGCGCCGTATCCGGTGGTGAGCAGCAGGATCCCCGGGACGACGTAGTTGATGTACTCGGTGCCGGTGTTGATCGCGCCGCCGAACACGTACACGAACAGCGCCATCATCAGCAGCGGCAGGAGCAGGGAGACGAAGAGGGTGTCGACGTTGCGTCGCGCCAGCCGAACACTCCGGTCGATCATGGTCGACGCATCCGAGAACGCGGCGGCAACTCCTTGATGGGACATCAGGGCTCCTAGGCGGTGAGTGCGAGGAAGACGTCGTCGAGGGTCGGACGGTGCGATGAGACCCGCTCGGGCTGCAGTCCGTTGTCGCGGAGTACGTCGAGGACGTGATGCAGATGCGCCGCCGTCCCGTCGGAGGGAAGTCCGAGCACGAGGTCCTCGACTGCCACGGCTCCACTCTCTCCGCGCAGGGTGGCTGTTGCTTTCAGCAACTCAGGTTCGCTGGTGAAGCGGAGTTCGATGCGTTCGCCACCGATCTGGGCCTTCAGGGCGTCGGCGGTGCCGGTGGCAACAATCCCGCCGCGGTCGAGCAGCACGATCCGGTCGGCGAGCCGGTCCGCCTCCTCGAGGTACTGCGTGGTCAGCAGGATCGTCGTACCGTCGCGGACCAGGTCGCCGATCGCGTCCCACATCGTCGAACGGCTGGCCGGGTCGAGTCCGGTGGTCGGTTCGTCCAGGAAGATCACCCGCGGTCGTGCGATCAGGCTCATCGCCAGGTCGAGCCGCCGCCGCATGCCGCCCGAGTAGGTCTTCACCCGCCGGTCCATGGCGTCGATCAGCCCGAACTGTTCCAGGAGTTCCCCGGTCCGGCGCCGTGCCCCCGGCTTACCCAGGTGCATCAGGCGGCCGACCATGACCAGGTTCTCCCGGCCGGTCTGGTTCTCGTCGACCGCGGCGTACTGCCCGGTCAGGCTGATCACCCCGCGGACCTGGGCCGGCTCGCGGAGTACGTCGTACCCGGCGACGGTGGCGTGGCCGGCGTCCGGCTTGGTCAGCGTGGTCAGGATGCGCACGGTGGTGGTCTTGCCGGCACCGTTCGGACCGAGCAGCGCGAGCACGGAACCCTCCGGGACCCGCAGGTCGACACCGGTCAGCACCTCGGTCGTGCCGAACGACTTCCGCAGTCCGGCTGCTTCGACGATCATGGCCCCTCCTGTAACTGCGTATTAGATACGCTAAATAGCGTAGCAGGTACGCAGTAAGGCTTGGCAAGCCCTAGACTGAGCCGGTGGAGAAGAACGAGCTGCCGGCCGATGTCGCGGCGATGTGGCGGTTGCGGGAGCCGCCCCGGCGCGGGCCGAAGCCGTCGCTGACCCTCGACGACATCGTCCGGGCGGCGATCGAGCTCGCCGACGCGGAGGACCTCGCCGCGGTCTCGATGGCGCGGGTGGCCGAGCGCCTGGGCAACTCGACGATGGCGCTGTACCGGCATGTGAAGAGCAAGGACGAGCTGCTCGTGATCATGTCGGACGCGGCGCTCGAGCGTCCCGAGCCGATGCCGGCGGACGTGGACTGGCGGACCGGGCTGACGTTCTGGGCGGACGGCGTACTCACGGCGATCCGCAAGCACAAGTGGTACGCGAAGCTCCCGATCTCCGGGCCACCGGCTGGGCCGAACAACCTCGCGTGGTTCGACTCCGCGCTCGGCGCCTTGAAGGACACGGGTCTGCCGGAGCCGGCGAAGGTTGGCGTGGTGATGGGCCTGATCACCTATGTCCAAGGCGAGATCCGCGTCGCCTTCGACCTCGCCGCCGGGTACGCCGAGGATCCGTCCGCCTTCACCCAGTTCGGCAGCACGCTCGCCCGCGTCGTCGACCCCCGCGTCTATCCCGCCGTGTCTCGCCTGGTCGAAGCCGGGGTCTTCGACGAGGTAGGCAGTTTCGAAGAGGACAACGAAGCCGACTTCGACTTCGGCCTACAGCTCTATCTGGACGGGGTGGCCGCCTTTATCGAGAGAGTTAAGCGAGGGTGATGAGCGCGTCGGCGGCTGCGGCTGTCGCGGCGATCAGTTGAGCGTTGCGCTCGTCGGACCCGAACGTGCGTTCGTGTGCTTCCTCCGCCGATCGACCGTAGCGGCGATGCCGGGCCTCCAGCCGCTCGTGCCGCACTTGCTCCGGCACCGCGACATACCAGCACTGGTCGACAAGCGTACGAACAGTTGCCCATGGCATCTCGTCGAGAAGCAGGTAGTTGCCTTCGGTCACCACCAGCGTCACCTCCGGCGCCACCCCGATGCTCGCGGCAATCGAATCCTCCAGCCCGCGGTCGAAGCGGGGCGCCCAGATCTGCTCATCCGATGCCTCCTTCAACCGTCGGAGCAAGGCAACAAACCCATTCCCGTCAAAGGTATGCGGCGCGCCCTTCACATCTGCCAGGCCCAGCTCCTCCAGCACCGACTGCGCCAGGTGATACCCGTCCATCGGCACCAGCACGACCTTGTAGCCGTCAGCGGTGAGCTTCGCCGTCAGCTGCTCGGCGTACGTCGACTTTCCAGCCGCCGGCGCCCCGGTGATCCCGAGAATCGACCGCTCGCCGCGGGTGGCGAGCTCAACAGCAAGGTCATAGGCGGCAGCCGGATCCAGTGTGCGCACCCGTCGATCCTAGGAGGTCCTCGTCAGCCCCCGCCCATTGTGCGCAAGTCCAGATCACTCTCATGCTGCTCCCGAACCAACCGCCGCGCGATCGACCCAGCCGCCTCGAGCTGCAGAGTCTGTGCCCCCTCGGGCAACCGGAACCCGAGCGCGGTCACGGTATCCAGGCAACGGGCACTCCCCAGGATCGCCCAACCAGTACGCGCCGCTGGCGACAGGTCCAGGTCCTCAGCCAGCACGAGTTCGTCCCCGATCCAAGCCCGCGTACTCGTCTGCAACGCCCCACCGACTTCGCCGTGTCGGCCGAGTACGAGTGACTCCCGCACCTCGGCCGTACACCGCGGGTCGAGACGGATCGACGACGTCCTCACGACATCCGCGTCCGCGGACACGACGAACGGTTCGCCGTACCACACCAGACTCGCCCCATCACTCAGCCGAATATCCACATCCCATCGCGCCGACCCGCCACGCATCCCATACGCAACCGTCCCGGCCGTCTCGATGATCTCGACCCGCAGCTGCCCCGTGACCGCGATCTCGATCTGCACCTGATCACCAGCCAGGAGCAGTGCACCCGCCGCCACCAACGCGACCCGTACAACGCCCGGCGGCCCGGGCAGCCGACGCGGTGACAGATGGTCAGTCCTCAGCACACACCGATCACGGACCGGATCGGCTGTGATCTCAATGCGCGTGGGCATGAGTGTGCGTGATCAGCTCGCCGTCCTCGCCGACGTGCGAGTGCGGAGCCATCGGACCGGGATCGACAGGCGTGTGCTCACCACTGCGGACCACCTGGGTCATCGACAACACCCACTCCTTGAGCCGGGCGACGGAGGCGGAGTCCGTGTGAGAGAGCGCCAGTACCGGCTTCCCCGCACGCGCAGCCTCCGCGTCCCGCACCATCTGCTCGACGTCGACTCCGACGTACGGTGCGAGGTCAGTTTTGTTGACAATCAGAAGGTCTGCACGCGCGATCCCCGGACCACCCTTGCGCGCGACATCACCACCTCCGGCCACGTCGAGCACGAAGATCTGCGCGTCGACGAGCGCGGGGGAGAAGGTGGCGGTCAGGTTGTCGCCGCCGGACTCCACGAGTACGACGTCCAGCGGCGCGAAGTCGCGTTCGAGGTCTTCGACCGCGATCAGGTTCGGCGTCACGTCGTCGCGGATCGCGGTGTGGGGGCACGCGCCGGTCTCGACCGCGCGGATCCGCTCGGGATCGAGTACGCCGGCCGACCGGAGCAAGCGTGCGTCCTCGTCGGTGTAGATGTCATTGGTGATCACGCCGAGGCTGAGCTGATCGGAGAGCTCGCGGCAGACAGTCGCGATCAGCGAACTCTTCCCCGTACCCACCGGCCCGGCGACGCCCAGCCGGAACGATCGTGTGGTCTCAAGCATGGAACAACCTCATTCTCTCGATGGAGTGGTTCTGCGCGAACAGGTCGATCAACGGTGCGCCGTGCGCGGGAATCTTCTCGATCTCGGTCAGCGGTGCCACGTCGGTTACGAGTCGCTCGATGTCGTCGTGCAGATCGGCGACCCAAGCCGCCGCGTCCGCCGGATCCACGGGCAGCAGCTTCAGCGATGCCGCGACGACCGTCTGAACGTCGTCGTACGCAACGACCCGTGCGACCTGCTCCGCCGACATCCCGGTCACCGCTCCGATCACCCCGACCACGATCGGCCGAGGAACCTCGCTGTCGGCCGGCAGATACGCCAGGATTTGCGGCCAAACCCGGGCCGCCAACCGCAAGTACGCCCGCCCCTGCCGCCGTGAAACGCCACGCAAGACATCACTCGGCGTACGAGCCGCCCAAGCCTTCTCGACCGTATCCAACTGGCGTGCAGTCTCCTGGTGCCAGCCCGGGAGTGGACTGCCGCCCGTCGTCGCGGCCCGTGGATCCTGGTGGGAGGCGGATAGGCACAGGTGGCGGGACACGACGGCCACGGCTGCTTCGACCCGGGTGACAGTGCGCACCCGGTCTCGTGCATAGGTGACGACATCCGCGAGTTGCTTGCCCTCGGCACCCAATCCGGCCCGCACCGCCGGCTCCAGCCCGGCCGACTGCGTATGCCCACCGGTAGGCAACCGCGCGTCCGCCAGCATCAACGCGACCACCTCGGGCGAGGTCGTCCGACCCATCGGCGCGTTCATCAGAACATCGCGTAGAGCTGGGCGAGCGGGAGAACCTCGGCCGGTGCGGGTTCGATCAGCTCGCCGTCGACCTTGATCGCGAACGTCTCCGGGTCGATGTCGATTGTCGGCAATGCACTGTTGTTCTTCATGTCCGCCTTGCCGATCGCCCGCGTCGGACGTACGCCGAGCAACTGCCGACGCAGCCGCAGCCGCTCAGCGAGCCCGTCCTCCAACGCCGCCGGTGACACGAACGTGAACGACAGATCCGCCCCGATCGCGTCCCCGAACGCCGGTCGCATCAACACCGGCTGCGGGGTCGGGATCGACGCATTCGGATCACCCAGCGCCGCCCACGCGATCGCGCCCCCCTTGATCACGAGCCGCGGCCGTACGCCGAAGTACTGCGGATCCCACAGCGTGAGGTCCGCCAACTTCCCCACCTCCACCGAGCCGACCACATGATCGATGCCATGGGCAACCGCAGGGTTGATGGTGTACTTCGCGACATACCGCCGTACCCGCTCGTTGTCGGCCGGCAGTCCATCGCCGAGCGTGCCCCGACGCAGCTTCATCACGTGAGCGACCTGCCATGTCCGCGTGATGACCTCGCCGATCCGGCCCATCGCCTGCGCGTCCGACGAGGTGATCGAGAGTGCGCCGAGGTCGTGCAGGATGTCCTCGGCCGCGATCGTGGTCGCGCGGATCCGCGACTCGGCGAAAGCGAGGTCCTCTGGTACGTCAGGGCTGAGGTGGTGGCAGACCATCAGCATGTCGAGATGTTCGGCGACCGTGTTGACGGTGTGCGGCAGCGTCGGGTTGGTCGAGCCGGGGATGACATGCGGATACGACGCAATCGAGAGGATGTCCGGCGCGTGACCACCGCCCGCACCCTCCACGTGGAACGCGTGGATCCCACGACCCGCGATCGCGCTGAGCGTCGACTCGACGAAACCGGCCTCGTTCAAGCTGTCCGCGTGCAGGGCGACCTGCAGGCCCCACTCGTCCGCGGCTCGGAGCGCGGTGTCGATCGCGGCCGGCGTCGAGCCCCAGTCCTCGTGCACCTTGTACCCGGCGGCGCCCGCGAGCGCCTGCTCGGCGAGGGCTTCCGCGCTGACCGAGTTCCCCTTGCCCAGCAACAACACGTTGAGCGGGAAGCCGTCCAGACTCCGATGCATCTGCTCGAGGTGCCAGGCACCTGGCGTCACCGTTGTCGCCTTGGACCCCTCACTCGGCCCGGTCCCGCCGCCGACGACCGTCGTAATCCCGGTCGCCAGCGCCTCGTGCAGTTGCGAGGGCGAGAGCAGGTGCACGTGTGAGTCGATCGCTCCCGCGGTGAGGATCCGGCCTTCTCCCGCGATCACATCCGTCGACGGCCCGATCCGCAGGTCCGGGTGCACCCCGTCCGCGATGTCCGGGTTCCCCGCCCGCCCGAGCGCGACGATTCGTCCGTCGCGGATCCCCACGTCCGCCCGGATGATCCCCCACCAGTCGACCACCACCACGTTCGTGATGACCGTGTCCGGAGCCCCCTCCGCGCGGGTCGTCGTACCTTGCCCCATCGACTCCCGAATCGACTTCCCACCGCCGAACACCACCTCCTCACCGCCCACGGTGAGGTCCTCCTCCACCTCAATCCACAGATCTGTATCGGCCAACCGGACCTGATCCCCAACCGTCGGCCCGTAGAGCGCGGCATAAGCCGCCCGCGAGATCTCAACCACGATCCACCTCGCTGGGGGAGTCCGGCTTCACCTGAATCCCCGGCACACGACGAAGTCCTCTCAACGCGACCAGGTTCACCTCCCGGGAGGCGCCTGGTTCGAAGCGTTGGGAGGTCCCGGACGGGATGTCGAGCCGGAAGCCTTGAGCGGCTTCGCGGTCGAAGGACAGCGCGGTGTTGGCGTCCGGTAGGTGGAGGTGGGAGCCGATCTGGATCGGGCGGTCGCCGGTGTTCACGATCACCAGTCGCAAACGTTCGTCGGCCGAGCGGTCGGCGTTGAGGACGATCGTGCCGGCTGCTACTCGGATGGCACCTGGCCCGGGTGGGCCGGCCTGCGCCCCCTGACCTTCATTGCTAAGTCTAACGTCGTCGGCCATGGATTCTGCCTTAAATAATAGGGTTGTGGATGGTGACCAGTTTTCGGCCGTCGGGGAAGGTGGCTTCTACTTGGACGTCGTGGAGTAGTTCGGCGACGCCGGGCATGACCTGGTCTCGGGTGAGGACGGTGCGGCCGGATTCCATCAGGTCGGCGACGCGGGCGCCCTCGCGGGCGCGTTCGATCACCCAGGTGCTCAACAGCGCGACGGCTTCGGGGTGGTTGAGCTGGACTCCCCGGGCCAGCCGGTCGCGGGCGACCATGCCGGCCACGGAGAGCAGCAGCTTCTCTACGTCAGCGGGAGTGAAGTTCACGATTGCAAAGGTAGGACGTGGTCGGACACCTTGTCTGTGCTGAGACACAACGAGCACACAGCCGCATCATGAGTAGCGCAGGCAGTCATATCCGGTCGCTCGTACTCCTGCCGACACACGTGACAGGTGAGTACGGCGCCCGACGGGTTCCCATGCTCGTCGTACATCGGCAGATCCAACCCGTCATCCGTCCGGCGCAGGTAGTACTTCCCCCGCGTCACCACAGCCAGCACCGGCGGCAGTACGAGCGCCAGCCCGATCGCGACGAGTGGTGAGTACGGCTTGATCGTGTCGCCGAGTCCGCCGAAGAACACCAGGATCGAGACCCCCGCGGCCATCGCCATCGAGACGAACCCGACCGGGTTGACGGCGTACAGCATGCCCCGGCGGAACTCGGGCTGCATCGGCGACAGCTTCAGCAGGTACTTGTTGAAGACGATGTCAGAGGCAACGACCACGATCCACGCCATCCCGCAGTTCGCGTAGAAGCCGAGGATGGTGTTGAGGAAGTCGAACATGTTCGCCTCCATCAGCACCAGCGCGATCACCAGGTTGAAGGCGAGGAACACGAGCCGGCCGGGGTAGTGCCGGGTCAGCCGGGTGTACGAGTTCGTCCACGCGAGTGAACCGGAGTACGCGTTGGTCACGTTGATCTTCACCTGACTGATCACGACCAGTACGACGGCCAGCGTCATCGCCAGCCACCCCGGCAGGAAGCCGCGGTAGATCTCCAGGAACTGATGCACCGGCTCGTTCGCGACGGAGGCGCCATCGGTGACCTGGGCAATGATGTAGACGGCGAGGAAGAGGCCGATCACCTGCTTGATCGCGCCGAAAATCACCCAGCCCGGACCGGCGAGCAGCATCGCGGTCCACCACTTGCGCGAGTTCTCCGGGGTCTTCGGCGGCATGAAGCGCAGGTAGTCGATCTGCTCGGCGATCTGCGCGATCAGCGACAGGCACACTCCGGCCGCGAGCAGCATCGAGCCGACGTTCGTACCCTCGTTGTTCTCGCCGCGGTAGTCGAAGAACGTCGACACCGAGTCAGGATGCGACACGACCAGATAAACGAACGGCAGCACCATCAGGATCAGCCACAGCGGCGTTGTCCACACTTGCAATGTCGACAACACCTTCATCCCGTAGATGACCAACGGGAAGATCACCAGCGTGGACACGGCGTACCCGAGCCAGACCGGGACATGCAGTCCGAGTTCGAGGCCCTGCGCCATGATCGAGCCTTCGAGGGCGAAGAAGATGAAGGTGAACGATGCGAAGATCACGTTCGTCACGACGGAGCCGTAGTACCCGAAGCCGCTGCCGCGGGTGATCAGGTCGAGGTCGACGTTGTACCGGGCCGCGTAGTACGCCAGCGGTAGGCCGGTCGCGAAGATCACCACGGCGAAGATCCCGATCCCCCACAGGGCGTTGCTGGTGCCGTAGGAGATGCCGATGTTCGCGCCGATTGCGAAGTCGGCGAGGTACGCGATACCGCCGAGCGCCGAGACGGCGACGACGCCGGTGGACCATTTGCGATAGCTGCGCGGCGCGAACCGGAGGGTGTAGTCCTCCAGCGTCTCCCGCGTCGCGGCTGTCTGCGTGGGTGGTTGGGCGGGAGCGTGGTGGTCGAGCGAGGGTTCAACAGTCATGGCGGAACTCCTGCGGCACCTTCGGGCGAGCGAGTGCTCCGGCGTACCGGCGACACTGCCGGCGGGGATGCACCCAGTTGGAAGGAACCTAGGAAGACCGTGTTACCTGTGTGTTGCCGAACCGCTACGTTCGTGTATTTCCATCTGGAAGTAATCCGCGAGGTCGGCCTCGAGGGCGCGCTGGGTGGCGGCGAGGCGGTCTGCGACGGTCGTGCCGACGGGGGAGAGGGCGGTGACGATGCGGCGCTTGTCGTCCGGGTGGATGCGGCGCACGACCAGGCCGCGCTCGACCAGCTTGTCCACGTGCCGGGTCAGGCTCGCAGCCGGGAGTACGGCGGACTCCGCGAGGACCGACATCGGCTGACCGGGTTCCTCGTACAGCGCGGACATGATCCGCCACTGCTCAACCGTCAGGGCGAACTCGTCCAGCAGCGGCTGGAGACCGAGCTCGAGCTGCCGCTCGGCCCGCTTGAGCAGCAGGAGCAGGCTGGCCGGCATCCGTACCCCTCCCGTCCTAGGTGCTGGGAAATATAGCTGTTCGCTCGAAGATCCGCCTCCGGTTGCGCCACACTGACGTGATCAACGGCCGAGGGAGGTGACCGTGCGCCGGCCTGACGTGGTGTCGATCGCCTTCGTGGTCCCGGTGCAGGGACCGACCGGGATCTACGGACCGTCGTGTCTCGCCTGCTGTCAGCTCGCCGTCGAGGAACTGAATGCCCGCAACGGCATCGCCGGCCGTCAGATCGAACTCGTTCAGGTCGACGCCGGCCGCTCGCCTGAGGTCGTGGCCGAGGAGGTCGGCCAGCTGGTCGACTCCGGCCGGGTCGACGCGGTCGCCGGGTGGCACATCTCGGCCGTCCGCGTCGCCATCACCCGGCGGATCGGCGGCCGGGTCGTCTACGCCTTCGCGGCGATGCACGAGGGCAGCGACGATACTCCCGGTGTCTTCATGCTCGGCGAGCGCCCGATCAACCAGTTGCTCCCCGCAACGCAGTGGCTTCGCGAACATCACGGCGCCCGCCGCTGGGTTGTTGTCGGCAACGACTACATCTACCCTCGCGCCACCGCGTCGGTCGCTCAAGAAGCCTTGCAGGAAACGAGTTCTGAGGTCGTTGGCGCCACCTATGTTGCCCTCGGCACTGAGGACTTCAGCCCGGTCATCGCCCAGCTTGAGGCAACCAAGGCCGACGGCGTGATCATGCTCCTGATGGGCCAGGATGCGGTCCATTTCAATCGTCAGTTCGCCCGCGCCGGGCTGAGCGATCACCTGCTCCGCCTCAGCCCGGCGATCGAGGAGAACACGCTCCTCGGCGCCGGCTCAGACGCCAATCACGGCGTCTATGCGGCCGCGGCGTACTTCGATGGTTTGCAGACCGTGGAGAGCGGTGAGTTCGCCCAGCGGTACTGCGCCCGCTTCGGTCCGTTCGCCCCGGCCCTGAACGCGGTCGGCGAATCCTGCTACGAGGCGATCCGCTTCCTGGCCCGCCTCGGCGAGGTGAGCGGTTCGATCGCGATGTCCTCGGTCGCCGCCCTCCCCACCGGTCATTTCTACGACAGCCCCCGCGGCCTGCTCCGCCTCGACGGCAATCTGGTCGACCAGGATGTCTACCTGGCTGCCGCCGACGGCCTCGAGTTCAAGATCCAGGAACAGATCGCCCACACGGCTCAGGCGATGTAGCCGTCGGAGCGGATCAGGATCTCGTCGCCGTCGGCCGCGTGGTAGTGGGCGAACGCTTCGGGGGACGCGTCGCGGGAGATGTCGACGGTGTGGGGGTGGGTCGACGGGCTGGTGGGGGAGAAGCGCAGCAGGGTCTCGTGCGGTCCACGGAACAGTTCGAACAGACGAACCTTGTTGCCTGAGGCATCGACCAGAGGCGCGTCAGGAGCACGGTCTCCGGCCGCGATCGGGCTGGTGTCGGAGGGGTCCCGGTAGGACACGTCCAGCTGGCGGGTGTTCTCGCCACGCTCCATCGCCGACTCGTCGCCGTCGACGTGCTTCTGCATCAGGTCCTCGCTGATCCCGAGTACCCGGAGCGCGTTGGTCCGGCGCTCGGTCTCGTACGTCGCCAGTACCTCTTCGCGCCCGTCCGCGAGCTTCCAGCCGAGGTTGTACGCGTCCTGGACACCGGTGTTGAGGCCCTGACCGCCGGTCGGCGGGTGCACGTGTGCGGCGTCGCCGGCGATGAAGACCCGGCCGACCCGGAACCGCTCCGCCAGCCGGACGTTCGGCCGCCAGACAGTCGACCAGGTGAGGTTGCGGAGCTTCGCCGCACCGGGGCCGGCGTAGCGGTCGACGAGTTCCTGGAGGGCCTCGATCGAGGTGTCGGCGTCGGCGGAGTCGAGCGGAGCGCCGAACTGGAAGTGGTCGCCGCCCGAGAGCGGAGTCAGCGCGATCCCGGCCATCGGGTTCGCCTTGGTCGCGAACCAGTAGCCGTGTTCGTGGTCCAGCCCGTCGGCCGCGACATCGCCGAGCAGGGTCCGGATCGACTCGTCGGTCGTACCCTCGAACGCGATCCCGAGGTGCTTGCGGACGAAGCTCCGGCCGCCGTCCGCGCCGACCAGGTAGTCGGCCTCGACGGTCTCGCCGGTGGAGAGCTCGGCGGTCACCGAGTCCTCGGTCTGGGAGAACCCGACGATCGCGGTGTCGAGTTCGACGGTCACGCCGTACTCGGCGAGCTTGTCGCGGAGGATCTTCTCGGTGCGCGACTGGCCGAGCATCCGGGCGTTCGGGTACGGGATGTCCGGGGTGGGCTCGACCGGGTCGGCCATCCGGCGCTCGCCGACCAGCTCGCCGTCGAGGTAGATCTTCATCAGCGGAATCGCGATGCTCTGCCGCAGGACCTCGTCGAGTACGCCGAGATCCTCGAAGACCTCCAGTGTCCGCGGCTGCAGACCGTCGCCCCGTGACCCGTCGAAGAACTCGGTCGCCTTGTCGATCAGGCGTACGCCGATGCCCCGCCGGGCGAGGTCGATCGCCAGGGTCAGTCCGGTCGGTCCGGCTCCCGCAATCATGACGTTCATGGCTGGTCTCCTTGGGTGAATTATGATTCACTGAATTTAGATTCAGTGTGAACGCGACTAGGGTTCGCTGTCAAGGAGGTTGCTCGTGACGGACGCAGTAAGCCGCCGGGAACGGGCGGCCGGGACCGAGGCGGCGCTGAAGCAGGCCGCGCGTGAGGTGTTCGCCGAGCGCGGATACCTGACCACGAAGATCACCGACATCACCGCGGCCGCGGGCCGCGCGACGGGGTCGTTCTACAACCACTTCGCGGGTAAGGAAGAGCTGCTCGAGGCGCTGCTGAAGGACATGCTCGCGTCGGCCGACGAGCTCGTGCTCGATGTCGCCGGCCACGACGAGGACTTCAGCAAGCAGTCAGCGGTCCGCTGGCATGTGGCGGCGTTCTGGGAGTTCTACCAGGCGCATCTGCCGGAGATGATCGCGGTGAAACAGGCGGCGATCGCCGATCCGGAGCTCGGTCGCCGGCTGCAGCAGATCATGGCCGACGACGACGCCCACATGATCGAGCACTTCACCCACCTGCCCGACCCACCCGCCAAGCCGTACGTCGCGATCACCGCGATGAACGCACTGATGGAGGGCTTCGCCTACACCTGGCTCGTGGTCAACCCGGCCAACGGTCTGACGATCACCGACGAAGAGGCGATCGACACCCTGACCGGCCTGATCCACCACGGTCTCGCCGGCAATCGGCCCGGCGTCGGCTAGTCGTCTTCCGGCGGGGGTGGTTCCTCGGCGCCTTCGCGTTCGTCGCGCTCGGCCCACTCCATCAAGGTGTCCAGGGAGTAGACGTTGTCGTCGATCGATTCGTGCAGGTCGCCGAGCTCGGCGAAGCGGGGCGGGACGGTCTGGATGGTGAAGTCCTTCGGGTTCACGTCGTCCACCTCGTCCCAGCGGATCGGGGTCGAGACGGTGCCTTCCGGATTACCGCGGACCGAGTATGCGGACGCGATCGTGTGGTCCCGCGCGTTCTGGTTGTAGTCCACGAACAGCTTCTTCGGGTCCCGGTCCTTGCGCCACCACGTCGTGGTCACGTCATCCGGCGCACGCCGCTCGACCTCACGGGCGAACGCCAACGCAGCCCGCCGTACGTCGGAGAATCCGTACGCCGGTTCAACCCGAACGTAGATGTGGATCCCCGAACCGCCGGAGGTCTTCGGGTAGCCGACCGCACCGAGCTCCTCCAGGACCTCGTGGGCGACGTGGGCAACCCGGCGTACTCGATCGAACGGGCAGTCGGGCATCGGATCGAGGTCGATCCGCCATTCGTCGGGCTTCTCGGTGTCGGCGCGGCGGGAGTTCCACGGGTGGAACTCGACCGTCGACATCTGCACCGCCCACGCGACATGCGCGATCTCGGTCACGCACAGCTCGTCCGCCGTCCGGTTGTACCGCGGGAATTTCACCCGCACGGTCTCCATCCACGGCGGCGCCCCATGCGGCAGCCGCTTCTGGTGCACCTTCTCGCCGGCAACACCCTCCGGGAACCGATGCATCATGCATGGCCGCTCCCGCAAGGCCCGAACGATCCCGTCGCCGACCGACAGGTAGTACTTGACCAGATCCAGCTTCGTCTCACCCCGGGCAGGAAAGTAGACCCGATCCGGATTGGACACCCGCACCGTCCGCTCACCCACCTCCAGCTCGATCGCCGGAGACTTCGCCTTCCCCTTGGACTCAGCCATAACCTCAACCTAACCGCACCAACCGACAACAGCCATCAACCTCAGTCGGAGGAGCCAGATGTCCCCGCGCGAAATCCTCGAGCGCTTCCAGCAGGCCGCGATCGATCACTCACTCGAAGACATGCTCGACCTCTACGCCGACGACGCCGTCCATGAGTTCCCCTTCACCCGGCCCGGTCTGCCGTCACGGCTGGAGGGACGCGACCAGATCCAGGCGTTCTTGCAGGCGAACTGGGAGAAGAGCCCGCTGCAGTATCACGCCTACCGCAACGTCGTGGTGCATGAGACCGCCGACCCGGAGGTGATCGTCATCGAGCAGGACGCCACTGGCACGGCGACGACCAACGGGCGTGAGTTCGCTCTTCCCAACATCGTCGTACTGCGTGTTCGTGACGGGCGGATCGTGCACTTCCGCGACTACGTGAACGTGTACGCCGTCGCGGAGGCCCTCGATCGTCCGCTGTCGTAGGTCAGGCCAGGCGGGTGAGCCAGTTGTGGGTGTCGGGGGTGCGGCCGTACTGGAGGTCCAGGAGGGAGGTGCGGATGGACTGGGTGACCGGGCCTACGCCGTAGTCGACGGAGTGGTCGCCGATGGTGAGGTCGCCGGTGGGCCAGGCGACGCGGCCGATGGGGGTGATGACCGCGGCGGTGCCGGAAGCGAAGACCTCCGTGATCTCACCGGAGCTGACGCCGTCCTTCCATTCGTCCGCGGAGATCTGCCGCTCCTCGACCTTGTGCCCGAGGTCGGCCGCGAGGTCGAGCACGGACGTCCGGGTGACGCCCTCCAGTATCGAGCCGTTCAGCGAAGGCGTCGCGATGCGGCCGTCGGCGTACACGAAGAAGAGGTTCATGCTGCCGATCTCTTCGAGCCACTTGTGCTCGACGGCGTCGACGAACGCGACCTGCTCGCAGCCGTTGGCGACTGCCTCGGCCAGTCCGGCAAGGCTGGCGGCGTAGTTGCCACCGCACTTCGCCGCACCGGTCCCACCGGGGGTGGCGCGGATGGTCGAGGTGGTGAGCCAGATGGAGACCGGCTTGGGTCCGGTGTCGAAGTACGGCCCCGCGGGCGACGCGATGACGCCGTACAGCACTTCACGAGCCGGCCGGACGCTCAGTGCGGCTTCGGTGGCGATCATGTACGGGCGCAAGTACAGACTTGTCTCGCTGTCCTCGGCAGACGGCACCCAGGGCTCGTCCACTGTCACCAGCGCGCGCAATGACGCCAGGAACGCGTCCTCCGGGACCTGCGGCAGTGCGAGCCGCTCAGCACTCGCAGTGAACCGGGCCGCGTTGCGCTCCGGCCGAAACGCCCAGACCGATCCGTCCGCGTGCCGGTACGCCTTGAGACCCTCAAAGATCTCCTGCGAGTAGTGGAAGACAGCAGCGGCCGGACTCAGCTTGAGGGGCGCGTACGCCGTCACCTTCGAGTCATGCCAGCCACGTCCGTCGGTCCAGTTCGCTACCACCATGTGGTCGGTGAACTGCTGCCCGAACGAGGGCTTCGCGAGCACCTCGGCCCGAGCCTCCGCACTGGCCGGATCACTCCGCAACTCAACCGGGAAGTCCCACGCGCCTGTCACCGTCGTCTCAGCTGTCACCCTGCGCACGCTACTCCCGGATCGCACTCGACCACGACCCGCTGCCCACACTCCGGCCGCGCTGGTACGCACGGCGCTCCAAAAGCACCGCAAGATCGCGCACGGCGGGCTGCCCGGGCTCGCGCTCTCGCGCCGCGGACAACACCCGCTCGGCATCGTCGTACAGGTAGTAGGTGTGCCACTCGTCCGGGAGCTCGACCAAGGCGCGCATGGTCAGCGCCAGCGCGGTGGCGACCTCTCCTTCCAGCGCCAGGCACTCCGCCTGGGTCACCTGCAGCCTGGCCCGCTCACCCGGCCTCCCGTCCGGACAGAGCTCCAGCGCACGCGCCAACAGCAGACAGCCAGCCGTCCCGTACCCAAGGCTTGCGCACACTCGCCCCTCCAGACCATGCACCTGGTACGGCGCGATCTCGCAGGTGCTTGCCGTGGGCAACGCATCGGTGCAGCTCAGTACCTCCTGGAGCGCCCGGTGTGCCTCGGCCGCCGCACCCAGCGTCGCAAGCACCTGCGCCCGCACCGCAAGTGTCCGCAGCACGACGCTGTGTTGAGCGGATCCCTGCTGCGCAAGGGCCAACGCCTCATCCGCCAGCTCCAGCAGCTGCGGCAACGGCCGTCGCTCCGCGAGTCCGCTGGTCACTTCGGCGGCACGCACCTGACTCCGGATCCAAGCCTCGCCCGAGTCGTCCGCAATCGCGCGTCCGGCCGACCACCAACGCCTCGCGCCGAGTGGCTCACCGAGGGCGGTCAGGGTCTCCGCGATCAGCGCACACCGCTGTGTCGCCCGGGCCGCGAACGTGGGCACGGCTTCGGGCCCACGGGCCTGTAGTTGTCGCAGCTCGCTCACCAGCTCCGGCAGCATTCGACCGGGCGGAACGCTGAGTGGATCCACCCATTCGTCCGCTCCGCCGTATCCACTCGTCAGGTCCTGCCACGCGGCTGCCAACGGATCCAGCGATGGCTTGACGGTGGGCGGGGGCTTGCGGTGCGTTTCGGCGTACGTCTCGGTCAGCTGGGAGCCGGTGCCGAGCTCGCGGTCGCAGAGGCGGGCCAGGTCGGCGGATCCCGTGCGTTGGCCGCGCTCCACCTGGGACAGATAGCTGTGGTCGTACCCGACGCGGCCTGCCAGTTGCCGCAGGCTCAAGCCGACCGCCTGCCTGCACTGCCTCAGCTGCCTACCGAACCCTGCTTCAGCCACAGGATCACCCCCGTTCGTGCGCTGCGTCCGCCTGGTGGTTGCGGTGCGTGGTGATGAAGCTACAAGGCCCCATCGACAAAAGAGCTCGATGTCGTCGGACCCGACGCCGGCAAGCCCAAGTGGGCCAGTCAAACGGGGGCAGTCCAACGGGGCAGTCCAGAGTGGGGCAGTCACACGTGAGGCAGTCAGGGGTGTGGGCTGTTCGCACAGCCCACAGACCACACCTGTTGTGCACAGCGGGCGCTGGGCGACGCTTCAGAGGTGAACACGATGCAGCGACAGGCTCGCCTCTTCCGTCTGGTCCGCCACACCGACCCCTCCGGTGTGCGGGGGACCGGCACGCTCGCAGAGGGCGTGGAGTGGTCCGACGGTGCCGTGGCGCTCAGGTGGCGTGGTCCGTGGCCGAGCACGTCGACCTGGGACGGCGGGATCGACGCTGTGCTGGCAGCTCACGGCACCGGCGGCCGCACCCAGATCCACTGGTTCCCCCAGGTGCCCACCCTCGCGACCAAAACCTCGGCACCCGAGGCGATCAAGGCCCCGCCGCCCGGGGACACCAAGGCGCCGGTTCCGGCGGAGCGAGTGGACACCGTGTGGCTGCCGGCGCCAGGCGTGGACGGTCTGTGTTCCCGCTGCGGCCGGCCCTGGCCCTGCCTCAGCTGTGGCCCCTGACCGTCCGCTGCGCCGGCTGCCGAGACAACAGCGTTGAGACAACAGCGTTGAGACAACGCTGTCAGGCGCGAGCTGATCCGGTTTAGTGTGTGGTGGTTTTGGTGCGGCGCGGGAGGGGTGGTGTCGGTGGCGGATGGTGCTGTTGTGGATGGTGCGGTGGTGGATCCGCTGGACGAGCTGGACGCGCAGTTGGCGCGGCTGCGCAATGTGGCGGACGACCTGCGGGGTGCGCGCGGTCGGCCCGTGCTGGAGGGCAATCAGATCGAGCTGATCGAGGACGGACCCACTCTGCTCCGGGCGTACGAGGAGCTGCAGAAGGGTTCCCGGAGCGTGGTGCGGGTGCTGGACCGGCCGCCGTACGTGACGCCGCCGTCGACACAGCAGAAGCTCGAGCTGGACCGGCTCGCCGACGGGATCGAGTACCGGGCGATCTACGGCACCGAGGTGTTCGAGTCCGAGGACATCATGGGCGTGCTGCCGGAGCTGCAGGCCGCTGGTGAAGTGAGCCGGGTGCTGGCGCAGGTGCCGATGAAGATGGCGGTGGGGGACGACCACACCGCACTGATCGGGCTGACGAAGCGGGCGCCGGCCGAGTCCAACCTGCTGATCAGATCGTCGGGACTGCTCGACGGGTTGATCGCGACCTTCGAGATGTTGTGGGCGTTGGCGATTCCGATGCCGGCACTGCTGGCGAACGGCGACGTCCCGGCGTTGCGATCGCCGGACCGGGACATCCTGCTGTTGCTGGCGGGCGGTGCGACCGACGACATGATCAGCCGGCGGTTGCGGATCAGTCCGCGGACGACCCAGCGCCGGGTCCGGGCGCTGATGGAGGCGCTCGGCGCTCAGACTCGGTTCCAGGCCGGCGTTCAGGCTGCCCGCCGCCGCTGGATCTAAGGGCTGTGACGGGGATCACTCAGGCAGCTGGATTGCATTGAGCAACTCAGATGTTCTGGATTGCATCGCGCAACTCAGCGATCTCTCCGGAAGGAACGGCATGTCCTCTGCTCTCGAACTGCCCGTCACGGCGGCCGCGCAGCCACGCCGCGCGCTGAGCCGGAAGGCCAGTTTCTGGACCGCCGCCGCGGTCGCGGGCATCAGCCTGTGGACTAGCGCGGCCCCGACCACGACGTACCCGCTCTATGCATCGACCTGGCACCTCACTCCCACCGCGACGACCGCGATCTTCGCTGTCTATCCGGTGGTCCTGGTCGTCTTCCTGCTCGTCTTCGGACAGCTGTCCGACTACATCGGCCGCCGAGCAACGATGCTGTACGGCGTCGGCGCCATGCTCGCCGGTGTCCTCCTCTTCGCCATCGCGCCGTCAGTCGGCTGGGTGTACGCCGGTCGCGCACTGATGGGCGCGGGCGTCGGTCTAGCTCTGACACCTGCCACGGCTGCGGTGGTCGAGTTCAGCGCCCGTGGCCAAGTCGCGCGGGCCTCGTCCATCACGACCGCGGCGACCGCGGCCGGTCTGTCGCTGGCGACGATCGTCGGCGGCGGTCTGATCGAGTACGCACCCGCACCGCTGCACCTGGACTTCTGGGTCCTGCTCGCGGTGATCGCCCTTGTCTTCGGCCTCGTCTGGCAGATGCCACGGCACACCAAGGACGAGAGCCGGGGTGTCTGGCGGCCGCGCCCGATCAAGGTCGCCAAGGGGATCCGCCTGCTGTATGTCGCCTCAGCCGCCGCGGTGACTGCGGCGTACTCGTTCGGCTCGGTCTTCCTCGCGCTCGGCGCCCAGGTCGCCCGTCAGCTGATCGGCACGACGAACATCTTCGTCATCGGCCTGGTCCTCGCGATCATGTCGGTCACGATCGGCGTCACCGCGATCGCCGGCCGCCGCTTCCCGGCGGGACGACTGGTCGCCGTCGGAGCGGTCGCCACCCTCGCGGACCTCGCGTTGCTCGAGGCCTCAGCCCGGACGCACTCACTGCCGCTGTTCATGGTCACGACCGTGCTGGGAGGCATCAGCTACGGCCTGTTGTTCTCCGGCGGTCTGGGACTGATCACCACCCACGCACCGGCGCACCACCGCGGCGGCACGGTCTCAGCCGTCTACCTTGTCGCCTACATGTTCCAGGGTGCGATCGCGCTGACCCTCGGCCTGGTCGCGACCGCCTCAGGACTCGGTACGGCGTTGCTGCTCGGCGTGATCGTGATCGGTAGCCTGGCGCTGCTCGTGATCGCAGCCGCGGGTGCGCTAGCCGTGCAGAGCGGCCGAGAGTTGGTGGAGGAGGCGCGATGACCACGCGTACGGCGAACCGGCCGAACTGCTCGATCGCCCGGACGCTCGAGCTGGTCGGCGACCGGTGGAGCTTTCTGATCCTGCGTGAGGCCCACCTCGGGACCACCCGGTTCGCCGACTTCCGCGACTACCTCCACATCGCGCCGAACATCCTGACGAACCGGCTGGCCGCGCTGATCGAGGCCGGCCTGCTGGAGAAGCGCGAGTACCACGAGGAGGGGCAGCGGACCCGGTCGTCGTACCACCTGACGGCGGCCGGTGTGGACCTGAAGCTCGTGCTCGCGGCCCTGCAGCAGTGGGGCGATGTGCACGTACCGCGTGCGGACGGTCCGACCGTGGTCCGGCGGAGCACTGCGTCCAGGGAGCTGGTCGACGTCGGCTTCGTCGACAAGGACGGCCACGTGGTCCCCGATGAGGACGTGGTCTTCGAGCCCGTTGCTGGTGGACCGGCCGACCGCAGTGTCTGGCGCTGAGAACGGCGGACCCGTTGAGGACGGGTCCGCCGTTTACTCGTCCTAGTTGATCGTCACCACTGTGCCCGCGCGGTTCGGGAACTCGACGAAGCCGGTGGAGCGCTGACCGGTCGGCAGCCCGGACCAGGACGCCGTGACCTGGAAGGGCGTGAATGCGGCCGGTGCGGTCGACGGGCTGACCTGCAGTGCGCCACCCGACGTGGACGTCACCACGTTGGTCTGCATCGTGTACTGCGTGGTGTCTGCACCCGGCGGGTTGGACAGGGTGATCGCGAGAACACCCCAGACCCCAGGAGCCGGTGCCGCAACGCTGGCCGACGCCTGGTTGGAGCCGTCACCGACGAACGACAGCAGCTGCATCTGGCCGTTCACGACCTTGTAGAGCACCAGCCAGATGCTGCCGGCCGGGTCCACGGTCTTGATGTTCCACTGCACCGCCTTGGAGTCCGCGGTGACAGTGACCGGGTAGTTCGGCAGGTCCGCATCCGCAGCACCAGCCGGTACGGCGCCCGGCACCAGCGGAGCCGAAACCACACCGTAGGAGCGGATCGGCGTACCCGCCTTCCCCGCGGTCGCTTCGAAGGACACCGAGCCGGTCGCACCGCTGCCCGACACCGCAGTCGGAGCGAGGACAGAGGTCGGTACGACGGCAATCGGGCTACGGACCGTCTTGCCTGCGCCCTGCCAGGTCAGCCAGCCGCTGGTGGTGTCACCCGACGGCGCGGTGTCCTGCGTGAGCTTCACCTTGAACGTCTTGGTCTGACCGGCCTCGGTGAAGTTGAGAATCGACGGCGTCACCACTGCCTTCATCCCAGGCACTGAAACGGTCGCCCGGTACAGCCCTGGCGTCACTGCGGTGACGCGACGGGTGATGGTCTGCGTTCCGAGCAGTTGGCCGACCGCGATCGACGGAGTGTTGTAGTCACTCGGGTCGATGGCGGGTGCGCCCGTACCGGTGTTGACTCCGCTGCCCTCGAGGTAGCCCAGCCAGTCAGCGTCACCGGAGTCGTAGACCAACCCCGGGTCGAGCATCTTGGCCGGTTGGACCTCGCCGGCGCCACGGTCGAACGGGTTGCTGTTCACTGCGCCCGTGGACGTGAGGACGTCGCCAGCTGTAGTCATGAGTGCCGACTTGACGGCCATGGGCGACCAGTCCGGGTGCTTGGCCAAGTACAGCGCCGCCAGACCGGCCACGTGCGGAGCGGCCATCGACGTACCCGAGTAGAACGCGTAGCTCTGGCCGGCGTTCGTCGGCGGAGCGACTGCGGCCAGTACGTTCACACCAGGTGCGGCGAGGTCCGGCTTCAGCAGGTCACCGTTGCTCGACACCGACGGTCCACGCGACGAGAAGTCGGCCATCTGCGGGTAGGGCTCGTTGACGCCAGTCTTGTTGCCGGGCAGGAGTTCTGCCGTCTCATTGCCCCCAGCCGCATACGCCTTGACGGTCAGAGCGTCGGGGACGTTCAGGTGCACAGTCGGTACGACGTGCGAGTCACCCAGCGCGTCCTGGTCGAACAGGTTCAGCAGCACCAGCCCAACGCCACCAGCACGCTTTACCTCGGCGGACTTGTCCACTCGGGCACCCACACCGCGCTCACACACCACGATCTTGCCGGCGGTCTTAGCCGGGTCGAGCGTGTCCGGCAGACAACCCAGTGCATCCGAGTCGCTAACGCCAGCAGCCTTCACAGCAGGCCCATTGACCAGAGCCTTGTTGCCGGTCGGCAGTGCGATGCTCGTGCTGATCCCGGCGTACTTCTGCCCGTTGCCAAGCACCACAGTCCCCGCGTACGGCGCTGTCGTGCTGGCGCCGACCGTGGTCACCCACGGCGAGGTGTTGTCGAGCGTGGACGCCTCCGGACCCGAGTTGCCACCGGCCGCGGACACGAAGATGCCGGCCGATGCCGCGGACAGGAACGCGAGCTGGACCGGGTCGGTGTGCGCGGACTCGAAGATCGAACCAACCGAGTAGTTGATGACGTCGACGCCATCGGCCACGGCCTGGTCGATCGCGGCCAGGATGTCCGAGGTGAAGCCGCCGGAGTTCACGCCGTCCTTGCCTTCCCAGAGTGCCTTGTAGACGGCGATCTTGGCGCCCGGCGCCACTCCGGACACAGCGCCGAAGTTGATGCCGCCCACTGCGACATCGACGCCGGCGTTGCCCGCGGCAGTCGAGGCGGTGTGGCTGCCGTGGCCTTCACCGTCACGTGGGGAGACGTAGTCGGCCCGCCCCTCCGGCGGGACGACGCTGAGCCAGCCGTCACCGAAGTACTTGGCGCTGATCAGCTTGGTGTTGCAGAGGTCCGCGGTGAACTGTTCACCAGCCTCACAGCTGCCGGTGAACGTGTCGCCGTCGGCCTTCTGCATAACGGTTTCGGTGCCGGAGCGGTACGGCCGGTACGGGTCCGCAGCAGTCGCTGGCTTGGTGCCGAGCTTGGGCCCGGAGAAGGATGCGCTCTCGGGCCAGATGCCGGTGTCGACGACGCCGACCACGACGCCCTTGCCAGCTGCCGCCGTACCGCCGAGTGCTTTCCAGACTCCGGTCTTGCCGGACAGCTTCAGGAAGTCGGTCGACTTGCGGTCATCCAATGCGACGCGCAGCTGGTCGGGGGCGACAGAGACCACGCCAGGCGTCTTGCTGAGCTCGTTGACCTGCTGGGAGGTCAATGAGGCAGTGAAGGCGTTCAGTGCGGTCGAGTAGTCGTGGGAGACCTTGGCGCCGACGCGGGACGCGACCTCTGCGTGCTTGCCGGCCAGGAAAGTGCTGTAGCGCTTGGCGTCGGTGCTGTTGACCTGCACCTTGCGGCCGGCGGCGGGCTTGGTCGCCTTGAGACCGCTCTGGCCACCTTGGTACGTCGCAACCGGGTTGTCGGCCAGAGTGACGACGTACCGGCCGGGTGCGAACTTCGGCAGCCCCATCGGGGTGGTTGCCGGTGCGGCGATGGTTTGTGCGGTGCCTGGTGGAGTCACCAGGGCGGTGGTGATCAGCACGGCGCCGGCGAGTAGAGCGGCGCGCCGGCGCAGGTTGGGATGGTTCACGAATTGCCTCCACGAGGGACGGGCGGGGTCGCGAAGAGCCTGCCAATCCACCGCAGCGACTACACCGTTTTGGCTTCAACTAGCCGCTGGCCAAAACCTGCCACTCACCGGAGGCGGGTTCCGGACAGGGTCGGGTATCCGACGGCGCCGACGCATTGACCCGGTAGTTATGGAGCATCTCTACTAAATGGACCCTCGAGGAGGTTCCATGCGTGCACGATGGCTTGCTGTTGTCGTTGGGCTCTTGCTGGCCGGCATCACGGTGCCTGCCCAGGCCGCGAACATCCTGACCAATCCCGGCTTCGAAACGGGCTCACTGAGTGGCTGGTCCTGCTCCGGCGGCTCGGTCGTCACCACTCCGACCCGGACCGGTGGCTATGCGCTCAACGGTGGCGTGACGAGCTCCGACCTCGCACAGTGCAGTCAGACGGTCGCCGTGCAGCCGAGTACGTCGTACACCTTGTCTGCTTGGGTCCGTGGCTCGTACGTCTACCTGGGCGTCACCGGTGGCACGTCCACCTGGACGCCATCGGCCGCGAGCTACACGCAGCTGAGTCTGTCCTTTACTACTGGTGCGAGTCAGACGTCCGCACAGATCTATGTGCACGGGTGGTACGGCCAACCGGCGTACCAGGCCGATGACTTCAGCTTGGACGGACCAGGAGGCACACCGGGTGCACCAAGCGCTCCCGGTACGCCGACAGTCACCAGTACGACGAACTCCGCCATCTCACTGAGTTGGCCGGCCGCTACCGGCACAGTCACCGGTTATCGGGTCTACGAAGGGACAAGCGTCGTACAGACCGGCACTGGAACCACAGCCACGATCACTGGGCTCTCGGCGTGCAGCAGTCACACGTACTCGGTGGCGGCGTACAACAGCGTCGGTGAATCAGCCAGGTCGGCCTTCACGTCAGGTACGACGGGAGGCTGCACGAGCACGGGATTGCCGAAGCACGCGCTGATCGGCTACCTGCATGCGAGCTTCGCGAACGGATCCGGGTACGTGCGGATGGCCGACGTACCGGCGGAGTGGAACATCATCAACCTCGCCTTCGGGGAACCGACGTCGGTGACGTCGGGCGACATCCGGTTCAACCGCTGCCCGGCGAGTGAGTGCCCGAACGTGGAGAGCGATGCGGACTTCATCGCGGCGATCCGGGCCAAGCAGGCCGCCGGGAAGAAGGTGCTGATCTCGATCGGCGGTGCGAACGGACAGGTCCAGCTGACCACTGCAGCGGCCCGGGACGCGTTCGTCAGTTCGGTCAGCTCGATCATCGACCGGTACGGGTTGGACGGGCTGGACATCGACTTCGAGGGGCACTCGCTGTACCTGAACGCCGGGGACACCGACTTCCGCAACCCGACGACTCCGGTGATCGTGAACCTGATCTCGGCGTTGAAGACGCTCAAGGCGAAGTACGGCGCGAAGTTCGTGCTGACGATGGCCCCGGAGACCTTCTTCGTGCAGGTCGGGTACCAGTTCTACGGCGGCGGGGGTGGCGGCGACAACCGCACCGGGTCGTACCTGCCGGTGATCCATGCGATGCGGGACGCCCTGACCGTGCTGCACGTCCAGGACTACAACTCGGGTCCGGTGATGGGGCTGGACAACCAGTACCACACCATGGGCGGCGCCGATTTCCACATCGCGATGACCGACATGATCAAGGCCGGATTCCCGGTGGCCAACACCGGCCAGACCTTCCCCGGACTCCGGGAGGACCAGATCGGGTTCGGGCTCCCGGCAGCAGTCAGCGCGGGCAACGGCTACACCGCCCCGGCAGCCGTGCACCAAGCGCTGGACTGCCTGGTGAAGGGCCAGAACTGCGGTGGATACAGCCTCCGCGGCGGCGCGTCCCCGGCGTTCCGCGGGCTGATGACGTGGTCGATCAACTGGGACCGCTACTACAACTGGGAGTTCCAGAACAGCCACGCGCCGTACCTCGCAGCACTGCCCTGAACCCGGCCGGCCGTGTCCGGTCCGCGCCCAGCCCCCGCGGACCGGATTCGGCCTGTGGATTAACGATCCCTGTTTGTAGGGTTCCGCTGGTATGAAGGACGCATGACAGCGTCAACGACCCGCCCGGTGATCCTCACCGTGGACGACGACCCCGGCGTATCCCGATCGATCGCCCGTGACCTCCGCCGTCGGTATGCCGAGGACAACCGCATCGTCCGGGCGGAGAGCCCGGCCCAGGCGCTGGACGCCCTGAAGGAGCTGAAGCTCCGCGGTGAGCCGGTGGCGCTGCTGCTGGCCGACTACCGGATGCCCCAGATGTCCGGCATCGAGTTCCTCGAGGCCGCGATGGACCTCTTCCCGCTCGCCCGCCGGGTCCTGCTGACGGCGTACGCCGACACCGACGCGGCGATCCAGGCCATCAACGTGGTCGACCTCGACCACTATCTGCTCAAGCCGTGGAATCCGCCGGAGGAGAAGCTCTACCCGGTGGTCGACGCGATGCTCGACCTGTGGAAGGAGACCCCGGAGCCGTCCACCGACGAGACCCGGGTGATCGGCCACCGCTGGTCAGCGCCGTCGTTCGCGGCCCGCGACTTCCTCGCCCGCAACGCCGTGCCGTACCGCTGGCTCAGCGTGGACGACGAGGAGAGCAAGCGGCTGCTCGACGCGGCCGAGGTCGACGGCTCGAGCCTCCCGGTCGTCATCACCCCGGACGGCACGGTCATGGTTGCGCCGTCGGAGGCCGATCTGGCGGACAAGGTCGGGCTGTCGACCTCGCCGGCCAAGGAGTTCTACGACCTGGTCGTGGTCGGCGGCGGTCCCGCGGGTCTTGGCGCCGCGGTGTACGGCGCCAGCGAGGGACTGCGGACAGTGTTGGTCGAGCAGTTGGCGACAGGCGGTCAGGCAGGTCAGTCGAGCCGGATCGAGAACTACCTGGGCTTCCCGGACGGGGTGTCCGGAGCACAGCTGACGGACCGGGCCCGGCGGCAGGCAGTCCGGTTCGGGGCCGAACTGCTGACCGCTCGCCAGGTGGTCGGCCTGGAGACGCTCGGAAACGCGCGCAAGCTGCAGTTCTCCGACGGCAGCGAGATCTCGGCGCACTCGGTGATCCTCGCGACCGGCGTCTCGTACCGGACCCTCGAGGCCCCCGGCGTCGGCGACCTCTGCGGCCGCGGCATCTACTACGGCTCGGCCACCACGGAGGGCCCCGCCTGCGCCGGTGCCGAGGTCTACATCATCGGCGGCGCGAACTCCGCGGGGCAGGCCGCGGTCTATTTCTCCAGGCATGCCAAGACCGTGCATATGCTGGTAAGAGGACCATCGCTCACCACGACGATGTCGTCGTACCTCATCGACCAGATCGACGGGATCGACAACATCGAGGTGCATACCTGCACGCAGGTCGTTTCCTGCAAGGGCTCGGAGCATCTGGAGCGAGTCATCCTGCAGAACAGTGCGACCGGTGAGAGTCGCGAGGTAGACACGGAGTGGATGTTCGTGTTCATCGGCGCGGCGCCGCGGACGGACTGGCTGCCGGGTGACCTGCAGCGCGACGAGCGTGGATTCGTCCTCACCGGTCCGGACCTGCACGGCAAACCGCCGGGCTGGGCCCTGGAGCGGGAGCCGTACCACCTGGAGACGAGCATGCCGGGCGTGTTCGCGGCCGGCGACGTACGGGCGGAGTCGGTCAAGCGGGTCGCCTCCGCGGTCGGCGACGGAGCGATGGCCGTGACTTTGGTGCACCGATACCTGGAGATGCTCTGATGACTGACCAAACAGTGGAGCCGCGGCGGCTGAGCCCCGACGAGCTGCGCACGCTGTTCCTGTTCGAGAGCCTGACCGAAGAGCAGCTGCAGTGGCTGTCCGACACCGGCCACGTCGAGACCTTGAACGACGGGACCGTGTTCAACGAGGGCGACGAGGCGACCTGCTGCTACGTCCTGCTCTCCGGCGGGATCCGGCTGTGCAAGCTCTCGCACGGTGAACTGGTCGAGATCAACCGGACCACGCAGCGCGGGGTCTACTCCGGTGCGTTCAACGCCTTCTTCGGTGCCGCCGACCACAAGTCCTACACGGCCACGATGCAGGTGACGGAGCCGTCGGAGTTCTACGTGATCGGCGCCGAGGCGATGGCGACGATGATGAACACCTGGTTCCCGATGGCCGTGCACCTGATCGAGGGCTTCGTGATGGGCATGCGGCGGACCAACGAGACGCTGGGGGAGCGCGAGCGATTGCTTGCCCTCGGCTCCTTGTCGGCCGGCCTCACCCACGAGCTAAACAACCCGGCCGCGGCGGCGGTCCGGGCCGCGGCGACCTTGCGGCAGCGGGTCTCCGGGATGCGGTCGAAGCTGGCGATGCTTGCCGACGGCACCCTCGACGCGACCAAGCTGCACAAGATCGTCGAACTGCAGGATGATGCGGTCGAGCGGCTGGAGAAGACCAAGGACAAGGACATCCCGCCGATGGAGTTGTCCGACGCCGAGGACACGCTGACCGACTGGCTGGACGACCACGACGTGCAGGCGAGCTGGGATGTCGCGCCGGTGCTCGCGGCGGCCGGTCTGGACGTGGACTGGATGGAGGACGTGCTGACCGCGGTCGGTCCGGCGTACCTCGAGGGCGCGGTGCGCTGGTTGATGTACACGATCGACACCGAGTCGCTGATGAACGAGATCGACGACTCCGTCACCCGGATCTCGACGCTGGTGGGTGCGGCCAAGCAGTACTCGCAGATCGACCGGGCGCCGTACCAGACCATCGATCTGCGCGAGCTGCTGAAGTCGACGCTGGTGATGATGTCCGGCAAGCTGCAGGGCCTCGAGATCGTGAAGGACTTCGATCCGGACCTGCCGGCGATCCCGGCGTACGCCGCCGAGCTCAACCAGGTGTGGACGAACATCATCGACAACGCGGTCAGCGCGATGGGTGGATCGGGCACGCTGACGATCCGCACCAAGCGGGACGGCGCCTACGCGGTCGTCGAGATCGGCGACACCGGCCCGGGCATCCCGGACGAGATCCGGCGCCGCATCTTCGAGCCGTTCTTCACCACGAAGCCGATCGGCGAGGGCACCGGCCTGGGTCTCGACATCTCCTGGCGGATCGTGGTGAAGAAGCACCACGGCGACCTGCGGGTGGAATCCGAGCCAGGCAACACCCGCTTCAAGATCATCCTGCCGTTGGATCCGGAGCGGGAGCTCGAGTCGGACCCGGCGCTACTGTCGTAGCAACCAACTGACGATGGTGGTCAGCGCCTCGGGATCCACATGCTGGGGCGCTTCGTAGTCGGCCATCGTCGAGGGTCCGGTGCCGGGGAAGAACAGGTGGTTGTCGGCCGCCAGGACCTCGACCGTGGCATCGGGAAGGCCGCGTTGCCACGCGGGCAGGTCGTCGGCGACGGTGACCTGGTAGTCGCGACCGCCCTGCAGGATGAGAATCGGCCGGTCGACCTTAGCGGCGGTGGCGACCGGGTCGTACTCGCGCAACTCCAGCCAGAACGATCCCGGTAGCCCGAACGGCAGCTCCTGTGCTGGTGTGTCGACGGCGAGCTCCGGACTGTCAACCACAGCAGCCTGCTGCGCGAACTGTTCGACGACCTCCGTTGGCACGCCGAGGTACCTCAACACTCGTACAGCGGCATGGTGCATGGGCTCCGTATCGCCGGCCATGATCACCAGCCCGGCAACCAACGGTTCCTCCGCCGCGATCCTCGGCGCCACCTTCCCGCCCATGCTGTGGCCCACCAGGAACACCTGGTCGACGTGCGGTTGGAGAGCGCGTACAGCGGCAATCGCATGCGGCACGTACTCCGCCGTCATGGTGTACCCGGGCTCGGTCATCGCCTCGGGCCGGTTCGCCGTGACCTTGTCGAAGCGCAGCACGGCGATACCTCGGCTGGCCAGACCCCACGCGAGATCCTTGAGCGGCTTGTTCGGCCCGGCGGTCTCGTCCCGATCGAACGGACCACCGCCGGCGAGCAGCACGACGCCGATGCGCGGGTGCTCTTTCGGCAGCGTGAGCGTTCCCGGCACCGTGCGGCCGTCCGCCTCGAGGGTGATGTCCTGCTCGACGAAGAGCGAAGGATCGGCGTACGGCGGTTGGGTCCAAGCGGTCATCGACTCACCTTTCTCGGAGATTGAGAAAGGTAGCATGACGTGAGATCGTTGCGCCATGGGTCCGTTGGAACTGCTGGGTCATCCCGTCCGGCTGCGCATCGTGCACGCACTGCGGGGTGGTCGGGAGCTGACGACCGGCGAGCTGGGTGTGCGGATCGCGGATGTCTCGAAGGCGACGCTGTACCGGCACGTCGAGTTGCTCGCCGGGGGCGGGATCCTCGAGGTTGCGGACGAACGCCGGGTGCGCGGCGCGGTCGAGCGGCGGTTCCGGCTGCGGGTGGAGCGGGCCTCGATCAGTGCCGAGCAGGTGGCGCAGCTGACCGCGGATGACCATCGGCACGGGTTCGCCGTGGCAATGGCTGCGTTGATCGCCGAGTTCAACTCCTACCTCGATCACGACGACGCTGATCCGATCGAGGACCTCGTCGGCTATCGGCAGCACGGGATCTGGCTCAGCCGGGAGGAGTTGGAGCAGCTGATCGAGGGGATGCGGGCGGCGATCCTGCCCGTGCTGGGGAATCAGGCCGCGCCGGACCGGTCGCGGTACCTGCTCAGCCCGATCCTGTTCCCGGTGGAGGAACAGGACTGAGGCCTGTCACATCTCCGTGCTCGGGTACGTCAGGACGACATAACCCCACAGAGCAGGAGAAGCTGATGAACGCAGTCGTACGGGTTCACACCTTCAAGGTGGAGCCTGAGAAGCTGGACGAGTTCCGCACCCGCCGCGCGGCCGTGATCGACCTGATCCGCTCGGCTCACCCCGGTCTGACCTCCACACGGTTGGTCCGCCTCGACGACGGCACCTACACCGACACCTGGCACTGGGAGTCGATGCAGGCGATGGCCGCGGCGTTCCCCCTGGCGCAAAGCCCCGAGGCTGCCGCAGCCTGGGAATTCACCTCGGACTCCACCGCTGTGAACGGTGAGGTCGTCGACGAACACTAGGCCTCGAGGTCGGCGACTGCGGCGCGGGCGGCGGAGGTGAAGGACCAGAAGAGCGGCAGGGTGGTGTTCTTGCGCTCGGCCCGAGTGTTGGTGCCGAACATCGCCAGGCGTAGCGGGGTGGTGAGTTCCAACTGGGCGCCGGTGGTGAGCAGGGTGCGGTTGGCGATGTTGGCGGGTTCCTCACCGGCCAGGTCGGGGATGGACGCGGCGTCGACGGCGTTCAGACCGGCAGCGCTGAGCCTGGTGAGAAGGTGAGACTTGAAGGTTGGGTTGCGGCCGCCGACGAGGACGGCCTGGGTGCCGTCGGGCAACTCGGCCTGCAACGTCGTACAGCCGTGCAGGCCGAGGGCGTTGAGTGAGCCGGCTGCCAACGCGCGGGCGACGTGGTCGTCGCAGCCCGTCGACGTGACGTGGAGCGCGCCGTTGCCGAGACGGCGCAGGCCCTCGAACATCCAGTAGTCGTGGAGCGGTCCGTCGGCTGGGGTCGGGGTGAGATCAGCTGGGTGGTAGCCCGCGATCGCAAGACAGAGTTCCGACGTACCGGTCTCGATGCCGCCGCCGTGCGGGGCCAGGATCACGGTGCGCTGGACGGCGTACTGCTGGGAGAGGTCGTCGTCGAACCACTCGTGCCGCCGGTACCGCCGCGAGTAGTCGACACCTTCGGTCAGCGCGGGGTCGGCGTACAGGGCCGTGTTGCAGGGGTACGCCATCCCTCCACTTTGCGCCTGCTGGGTGGGATGAGCCACGGTTCGGCGTACGTAAGGACAGGTAGTAGTGCCGATCCGCACGTAGATCTGGTCGAGCTCACGCTCAGCCGGGGGTATGCGTAGACGACTACGTCCTGTTCTTCGGTACGTCAGCGCAGGGCGGTGCCGTGGGTGTGGGTGAGGAGGTGGAGATCGTCGCGGGTGGGGAGGGATTCCCAGTCGCCGAGGGCGGTGACGCAGAAGGCGCCGGAGGTGGTGGCGCGGTCGAGGCGGGCCTCGGGGGAGAGGTTGTCGAGGGCGGCGGAGAGGTAGCCGGAGACGAACGCGTCGCCTGCGCCGATGCTGTCGACGACCGTCACCGGGAGGGCGGGCCGGTGGATGGTGCCGTCGGACGAGTGTGCCCAGGCACCCTTGCCGCCGGCCGTGACAACGACCTGGTCGATGGTGTCGTGGGCGAGGAGGTCGGTGGCTGCGTCGGGGGAGTCGGTCAGGAGATCGAGTTCGTCGTCGGAGGCGAAGACGGTGTGGACGTGGGGGAGGAGTTCGCGCAGCGCGGTCGCGGCGTCGGCGCGGGACCAGAGCCGGCCGCGGTAGTTGACATCCAACGAGACCCGGATCCCCGCCGCAGAAGCCGTGCGTACGGCGGCCAACGTCGCGGCGCGAGTGGTATCCGACAAAGCCGGGGTGATGCCGGTGACGTGAAGCAGACTGGGTCGAGTCGCTTCGAGGGCGGCGACCACTTCGTCCGGATTGAGGGTTGAGCCGGCCGAGCCGCGGCGGTGGTAGCTGACCCGGGTGATGTCGTGCGACGGCTGGTCGAATGCGATGAACCCGGTGAACGAGTCCTCGGAGAACCGCAACCGGCTGGTGTCGACGCCTTCGGCGCGCAGGGTCCGCTGGATCAGCCGGCCGGGCTCATCGTTGCCCACGGCACCTACCCAGACGGCCTGATGGCCGAGCCGGGACAGCCCGATCGCCACATTGGTCTCGGAGCCGGCGATCGACAGGTGCGCGTCCCCGCCCAGTCGCATCGGCCGGGCGGTCCGCAGCGAGACCATGGTCTCGCCGAGGGTGAGGAGATCGGTCATCTCAGACTCCGAGGTGAGGTCAGATACCCAGGGTGGTGCGGAAGGCGGCCGCACGGGCGGCCAGGTCTGCTTGCGGACCGCCGGTCCCGGCGTCGCCGAGCAGAGGGGAGCCGACTCCGACCGCGAGTGCTCCGGCGGCCAGGTACTCAGGGGCCGACTTCGCGTCCACGCCGCCGACCGCGATGAGCGGAGCGTCGGGGAAGGGCGCTCGGAGTTCCTTGAAGTAGCCCGGTCCGTGAAGCTTCGCGGGGAAGATCTTGACCGCAGTGGCGCCCAGGTCGAGGGCCGCGACCAGCTCGGTGGGCGTGAGGGCTCCACACAGGACGGGCAGGCCCAACTGAATGCTGCGGTGGGTGCCTTGGGTGATGGCCGGCGTGACCACGAAACCGGCCCGGGCTGCGGCGACCTCGTCGGCCTGGGCCGGGGTGATGACCGTGCCGGCGCCGATCAGGATGGACGGGTCGTACTCGGACCGCGCCTTGGCGATCGCCTCCATCGCGCCTGGCGTGGTCAGCGAGACCTCGAGCGCGGTGATCCCGGCCTCGACCAGGGTGCGGATGCAGTCCAGGGCGCGGTCGGGTCCGTCGGCGCGGATGATCGCGAGCATCTTGCGGTTCCGGAGTTCGGCAAGCAGATCCATGGGATTCCTCCTGGGGTCCAACCTATTAGATCGACGCGGCGGAGAGAGTCAGCCGCCAGGTCAGCTCACCACTCGCCGGTACGACTGCGGCATCGTCCGGACCCGCCGTGGCCAGGTCGAACACGCGACCGAGCATCGGCTCCACCCCCAGACTCCGGTACGGCGTCCCGTCCGGGAACCCGGCCAGGTTGCGCCACACCGCCGTCGAGACCGGTTGCCCAGGGCAACTCAAGGTCAGGGTGAGCTCGGCGCCACGATCGCGGACCGAGACGGTCGGGCAGTCCACTAGCACCCCGCCGACCGCCGTCCCGTCCGACGGCCCATAGGTGGTCAGATCGAGCCGGGTCGGCCACGCATCCGCCACCCAAGGAGCCTCGACCGGCCACGGGTCGGGAAGCAACGACGCTGCCTCCGGGTAGAGCCGGCACTCGGTGCCGACGGGCGCCCAGACGAACGCCCCGACGGCACAATCCAGTAGGGCGTGAGCCGCCCAGATGAAGCGATACCCCGGTGGCGCCTGCAGGCGATAGTCGACCACAACCGTGTCCGTGCCCGCGGTGAACGCGCGCGTCAGGGTGGCATCGCCGTACGTGACCGAGTTGTCCCACGGCTGGTTCCACAGACCACCGTGATCGGGCGTACCGCGGACGGTCGGGAAGCACTCGTCCAACCCGCCGGCGTCGGTGAAGAGCTCGTCGCCGGTGCGCGGGCCGGACAGCAAACCCGGTCCGGCCCAGAGCCATTCGCGTCCGGCCAGCCACAACGAGGTCCAGCGACCGCCGTCCTTGGGGTCGACCGCCACCTGGCGCCCAGCCGCTGGGGTCACCATTCGGCGAACGACCCGTCTTCGTGGGTCCACACCGGGTTGCGCCAGGCATGACCGATCTTGTCGGCGGCGCGTACGGCGTCCTCGTCGATCGTGATCCCCAAGCCTGGCAAGGGATTCCACTCGGCGTGCCCGTTGACCCAGGTGTACGGCGTGGGATCGACGACGTACGACGTCAGGTCACTCGCCACGTTGTAATGGATGCCGCGGCTCTGCTCCTGGATCAGGAAGTTCGGCGTCGCGAACGACACCTGCAGGCTCGCCGCCAGCGAGATCGGACCGAGCGGACAGTGCGGGGCCAGCATCGCGCCATGGGTATCAGCTAGTACGGCGATCCGCCGCAGCTCGGAGATCCCGCCCGCGTGCGATACATCGGGCTGGAGCACCGCGACACCGGCGTTCAGTGGACCGACGAAATCGGCGCGATGGTAGAGCCGCTCGCCCAGCGCGACCGGAACGGTCGAGGCGCTGACCACGTCGGCCAGGTGGGCCATGTGCTCCGGCAGCACCGGCTCCTCGACGAAGAGCGGCTGCAGCTCCTCGACAGCGTGCAGAATCCGCCGCGCTCCGGCGACACCGACACGGCCGTGCAGGTCGATGGCGACGTCGCGAGAATCGCCAAGCACTGACCGGGCCGCACCCAGTCGCGCGACGATGTCGTTGATCTCGGCAACCGAGGGTGACGTCTGGATCCGCCCGCTGCCGTTCATCTTCACCGCGGTCATGCCCGCCGCGACCTGTTCGGCCACGGAGTCGGCCACCTCGGCCGGCTCGTCGCCGCCGACCCAGGCGTACACGCGGACCCGATCGCGGACCCGTCCGCCGAGCAGTGCCGAGACAGGAGCGCCGTACACCTTGCCGGCGATGTCCCAGAGGGCGTGGTCGAGTCCGGCGACCGCACTGCTCAGCACCGGACCGCCGCGGTAGAAGCCACCCTTGGTGAGCACCTGCCAGTGCCGCTCGATCTGCAGTGGGTCCTGGCCGATCAGGTACTCCGACAGGACGTCGATCGCGGCCCGAACGACTTCCGCCCGTCCCTCGACCACGGGTTCACCCCAGCCGACGACGCCGTCGCTCGTCTCGATCCGGCAGAACAGCCAGCGCGGTGGGACCAGGAACGTTTCGATCCGCTCGATCTTCACTTGCGCCGCCCACGCGTGGATCCGCGGACCTCGGTCAGGTCCTCGGCCGCCTTCGCCAGCAGTTCCCGCATCGCGAGCTCGGCCGCGGCCGGATCGTGCGCCCGTACGGCGTCGACCACGCGCTGGTGACTCGGGATCGGATCGTCGGACGGCTTCACCTTGTGCACCAGTCGGTCACGACCGGCGAGCCCGGTCTCCATGATCACTTCCATCTTCGTGAGCAGTTCGTTCCCCGTTGCTGCGAGCAACGCCCGGTGGAACGCAAGGTCCGCGTCGACCGCGGCCACATCGTTGGTGGCCGACGCCATCCCGGCCAGCGCTACGTCCAGCGCCTCGACATGCGCGTCGGAAGCTCGCAACGCGGCCAACCGCGCGGCGGCCGGCTCGACGATGCCGCGAACCTCATGCAGTTCCTCGAGCAATTCCGGGCGTACGTCGTCGTCGAAATGCCAGCGGATCATGTCCGCGTCGAGCAGGTTCCAGTCCGACCGTGGCCGGACGAACGTGCCGCGCTTCTGCCGCGCGTCGATCAAACCCTTCGTGGTCAGCACCTTCAACGCCTCCCGGACCGCGGTCAGGCTGACGCCGAGGTCGGCCTGCAGGTCGGGCACGTTGATGGTCGCGCCCTCCGGGATCTGCCCGGACAGGATGCGCTGTGCCATCACCTCCACGATCTGACCGTGCAAGCCCCGACTGACTCCGCGCTGGATCCCCGTCACGCTGATCTCCATCTCATGCCGAGACTCATGCTGAATCCTTCACCGCGGACCATCCGCCGTCGACCACCAGGCTGGCGGCGGTCACGTACGACGCCTCCGCCGACAACAGGAACGCCACCACCTGAGCCACCTCGTCCGGCTGCCCGAGCCGCCCGACCGCCGTCGCCTGCGCACTGCGCTCCCGGCCCTCGGCGTCGACGCGGTCCCACATGGCGGTCTCGATCGGCCCCGGAAGCACAGTGTTCACCCGGATCGATCCGCCGTACTCGACCGCGAGTTGCCGGCCGAGTGCGACCAGTGCGCCTTTGGTTGCCGCATACGCCGGATGTCCGGGGAGCCCGACCAGTGCGTGCACCGAGGACATCAGTACGACGGATCCCTGGCCGGCCGCGAGATCGTCGTACAAGGCCTGGAAGCCGAGGAACGCTGCGGTCAGGTTCACATCGAGCTGCCGTTGCCAGGACGACGGGGACAGCTCGTGGGCCGGTTTGACGTCTGGGAAGGCCGCGTTGCTGACGAGTCCATCGATAGGGCCCAGCTCGTCGCGACCGCGCGACCGAACCTCGGTCCAGGTGTCCGGCGCGGCGACATCACCCAGTACGGCGATCGCCTTGCCTGGCACCTCCGGACACGCGTTGATGTCGACCTGGATCACCGAGGCACCCTCGTCGAGGCAACGCCGCACACAGGCCGCGCCGATCCCCGACGCGGCCCCGGTCACCACGACCACCCGCCCACCCAGCCGCACCCGCGCCTCCTTCAGCCCCTGCACCAGACCACGCCGCCACTCAAGCACGCCGGGCCGACCGTTCCAACGATGAACCGCGATCAGTTGACCGTGACGCCGCTGTCAGGTCAAGCGAATTGCTCGTAATTTACGAATTAATATTGACACTCGGGGCCGCTCGCCGCAAGATCGTCGGCAACAAGGACCACTCACTCGACTGGCATGACCGTCGAGGCGATCTCAGGAGTAGGCATGACGGGTCTGGCAGCAGATCGACGGACTTTCCTCAAGGGACTCGGACTGCTCGGGGCGGCAACGCTCGTGCCCGGGTGTGCGACCTCGACCAAGAGTCCCGGCAGCGGCAGCGCGGCCACTGGTGAGCTCGCGCTGCAGTCGAACCTCTCCAGTGAGCAGGCGAAAGCCGCGATGGAGAAGATTGTTGCTGCGTACAACAAGACCGGTGGATCCCAGGTCAAGCTGAACACGGTGGCGTCGGAGATCTTCCGGACCCAGCTGCCGACGTACCTGACCTCGGCCAACCCGCCGGACGTCTACACCTGGTACGCCGGCTCGGTCGCGGACTCGTACGCGAAGAAGGACCTGTTGCTCGACGTGTCGAGCGTGTGGGACAGCATGGGCAACTACCCGAAGTCGATGCAGACGCTGTCCACCAGCAGCGCCGGGCAGAAGATCTTCGTGCCGACCAGTTACTACTGGTGGGGCATGTTCTACCGGAAGTCGAACTTCGCCAAGTGGGGCGTGACACCGCCGAAGACCTGGGACGAGTTCGTTGCCGTCTGCAAGACCATCCAGAGCAAGGGCATCCCGCCGATCGGGATCGGCCTCGGCGACACCCCGTGGGTCGCGTCGGCCTGGTTCGACTACCTGAACATCCGGATCAACGGCGCGCCGTTCCACCGCCAGCTGCTCGCCGGACAAGGCAACTTCACCGACCCGAAGGTGAAGGCGGTCTTCACCAAGTGGCGCGAGGTCCTCCCGTACTTCGACCCGAAGGGCAAGTCGTTCCCGTTCCAGGAGGCGACGTCGGCGCTGCTGGCCGGCAAGACCGGGATGTTCCTGATCGGCACGTTCTTCGCGGACTCGGCGCCGAAGGACGCATTGGACGACATCGACTTCTTCCAGTTCCCGATCATCGATCCCGCCGTACCGGTCGCCGAAGAAGCACCGACCGATGGCTACTTCGCCTCGAAGAAGGCGAAGGACCCCGACGGCGTGAAGAAGTTCCTGACCTGGCTGGCGACGCCGGAGGCGCAGGAGATCTACGTGCAAAGCTCTTCCGGTACGGCGATCCCGGCGAACCCGGACGGGAAGTCGGCCGACACCGCGCTGGTCAAGAAGGGCAAGGCGATGATCGAGAGCGCGGCGGAGCTGACCCAGTTCTTCAACCGTGACTCCAGTGACGCGCTGCAGCCGACCGCGGACGCGGCCCTGACCAAGTTCCTGGACAAGCCGGACCAGATCGACCAGATCCTGACGACCTGGCAAGCGGCGGCCGAGAAGGTCTTCAAGGCGTGACCGCGACAGCTATCCAGACGAGAACCCGCGCGCGGACGGAGAAGCGTCCGTGGCGGGTGTCTCCGCTGATCCTCGCGTTCGTCTTCATCCCGTTCGCGATCGAGGCCGTCTGGGTGTTCTGGCCGGCCCTGCAGGGGTTCTGGTTGTCGCTGACGAACTGGGACGGCCTGTCGGCACCGCGGTTCATCGGGTTCGGCAACTTCGGCGACATGGTCTCGGATCCGATCTTCCGGACCGCGTTGAAGAACACCGCGATCTGGCTGGTGCTGTTCGGTGGGCTGAGTGTGCTCGGCGGCTTCGGGATGGCGTTGCTGCTCCAACGGGAGCGGCGTGGCGTCGGCATCTACCGGGCCGCGCTGTTCACCCCGGTCGTCTTCTCGCTGGTCGTCACTGCGCTGATCTGGCGGGTGTTCTACCAGCCGGATGGACTTGTCGACACGGTGTTCCGATCCGTTGGCCTGGGCAACTTCGTCCGGCCGTGGCTGGCTGATCCGGACACCGCGCTGTACGCCGTGATCGTGCCGGCGCTCTGGCGTCAGATCGGGTACGTGATGGTGCTGTACCTGGCCGGCCTGAAGGCAGTCGATCCGGCGCTGTACGAAGCCGCGAAGGTGGACGGTGCTTCGGCGTGGCAACGGACGCGGTACGTCACAATTCCACAGCTCAAGGGCGTCAATTCCGTCGTACTGTCGGTGATCGTGATCGACTCGCTGCGATCCTTCGACATCGTCTGGTCGATGACGAAGGGCGGTCCGTACCACTCGTCCGAGCTGCTGAGCACGTACATGTACTCGACCGCGTTCCAGTCCATCCAGCTCGGGTACGCGTCCGCGCTGGCCGTGGTGATCTTCCTGCTCGCCCTGGCCGTGATCCTCGGCTACCTGATCCGCGCCTTCCGGGAGGAGACATGAACCGCCTGAGGGCGTCGGGATACCACGTTGCGATGGGCATCGTCTCGTTCCTGTGGATCGCGCCGATCCTGTGGGTGATCGTGATCTCGTTCCGCAGCTTCGACGATGTCGCGGCGAACGGGCTCGGATCGTTGCCACACTCGTTCACGTTCTCGACGTACAAGTCGGCGTGGGAGGACGCGGACGAGTTCCGGGCCTTGGTCAACAGTCTGCTGGTGACGATCCCGGCGGTGCTGCTGAGCCTCGGGCTGGCGTCGATCGCGGCGTACGGGCTGGCGCGGTACAACATCCCGTTCCGCCGGACCGTGTTGCTGCTCATGCTGATGGGGAACCTGCTGCCACCGCAGATCCTGCTGATTCCGATCTCGCGGTTCGTGGAGCTGATCGGGTACTACGACACCCTGATCGCACTGATCGCCGTCCATGTCGGCTTCGGGCTGGGGTTCTACACGTTCGTACTGCATGGGTTCATGCGCGACCTGCCGCGGGAGATCCAGGAAGCGGCGACGATCGACGGGGCGGGCCCGGGGAAGATCTACGCGAGTGTGATCCTGCCGCTGACGCGACCTGCGCTGGCCGCGCTCGGTGCACTGTCGTTCACCTGGATCTTCAATGATCTGCTCTGGTCGATCACGGTCATCCGCACCGGCGAGAAGATGCCGGTCACCCCGGCGTTGCTCGGTCTCCAGGGTTTGTTCGTCTCCTCCTGGAACGTGATCGCGGCCGGCACGGTGATCGCTGCGGTGCCCACCGTCGCGGTGTTCCTGCGCTTCCAGAAGCACTTCGTTGGTGGTCTCGCCATCGGAGCGGTCAAGTGAAGACGTGGACGTTGCGCGGCGCAACCACGTCGTACATCGTGGGTGTGCCGGACCACGGTCAGTGGGCCCAGTTGGTTGCCTGGGGCCCGCACGACGGCCTTTCGCCGGTTGAGGTTGTCGGCACCGAACACTTCCTTCCGCGTGCTGACGTGGAGCCGTTGGAGTACGCCGTTCGCGGGGTCCGCTACGCAGCGCCGGTGGATCTGGTGGTCAGCGGCCCGGATGGGACAGATGAGCTGCGCCCGCTCTTCACCGGCGCCACAGCTGAAGACGAGTCGTTGGAGTTGAGCTTCACCGATGGAGCTCTTGGGCTTCGTCTCCACTACCGCGTCCTGGGTGATGTGGTCGAGCGGTGGGTCTCGGTGCACAACGACGGGACCGACGAGCTCACCCTGCATCGGCACGACTCGGCTGGGTTCGTCGTGCCGAACGGGACCCTGAAGTACTTGTGGGGTGAGTGGAACAGCGAGTTCCAGCAAGCCGACGTGTCGCTGGACCGCGGTCGGTTCACGATCGGGAGCGCGCAGGGGATCACCGGTCACTCGTATTCGCCGTACCTGGTGGTCGACGGCGACGTGGCGTACGGCGTACAGCTCGCGTGGTCCGGATCCTGGGAGATGTCGGCCGACGTGGACACCACCGGACTGATGCGAATCCAGGCCGGCCGGACCTCGTCGAGTCTTGGGATCAAGCTGGGTTCCGGCGAGACCTGGGTGTCGCCCAAGGCCGTTGGTGCGTGCAGTGCGGAGGGCGTTGATGGGCTCGCGCGGGTGTTTCACGCGTACGAGCGTTCGACCTCGAGGAAACGCACTCCGAAGGTGCTGTACAACTCGTGGTTCGCGACCGAGTTCGACATCCGGGCCGACCACCAGCTCGAGCTGGCGCGGCGGGCGGCGAGTATCGGGGTCGAGACCTTCGTCGTCGACGACGGCTGGTTCGTCGGCCGCTCGGACGACACCGGCGGCCTGGGAGACTGGGACGTCGATCCGGCCAAGTTCCCGGACGGACTCGGCGCCTTCATCGGGCAGCTGAAGGAGATCGGCCTCGACTTCGGCCTGTGGGTCGAGCCGGAATCGGTGAGCCCTTCCTCTGACCTGGCCAAGCAGCATCCCGAGTGGATCCTCCGGACTCCTGGCCGCGATCCCGTCCTGATTCGCAATCAGCTGCTGCTCGATCTGAGCCGGGACGACGTCGCCGAGTTCGTGTGGACCACGCTCGATCGGCTGCTGTCGTCGTACGACATCAAGTACCTGAAGTGGGACGCCAACCGGCCGCGGCTCGACTCCGGCGACCAGCGCCGCGATCTGGACGGCCGGGTGGTGGCCAACCTGTATGGCGTTCTGGACAAGATCCGCAGCGCGCATCCGGACGTGTACGTCGAGGGCTGTGCCGGCGGCGGTGCCCGGGTCGACCTCGGGACGGCCGCGCGGGTCGACACGCTCTGGCCGAGCGACAACACGGCCCCGCTGGATCGGCTCGGGATCCAGCGGGGTTTCCGGACCGGGTTCGCGCCGCACCTGATGAGCTCCTGGGTGACCGATGCCGTCGGCACGCATGACGGCCGCGAGCGGTCGCTCGATTTCCGCTTCCATGTGGCGATGGCCGGCGTACTCGGTATCGGTGCCGACCTGTCGCGCTGGAACGACGAGCAGCTCAAGACCGCGACCTGGCATATCGAGCAGTACAAGGGCATCCGTGAACTGGTTGCTGACAGCAAGGTCTACGGACTGTCGGCCGGCGTGCAGTACGTCGGTACGACGCGGTCCGTGGTGTTCCTGTGGGAGACCGGTGACGGCAACGTGCGAGGGACGCTGCCGACCCGTCCGCGGCGGGTGCCGCTGGCGGGGCTGGATCCCCGGAAGAACTACCGGGTGGGCGATGAGGTCCACCCGGGCAGCTACCTGCTGCAGGTCGGCGTCGCTTTCGACGGTCCGGCCGACTCCGCCTGTCTGGTCGTCGAACCCGTCGACTGACCGGCAGCCGTCCCTTCAAGGCAAAGGAAGACGACTGTGCGAAGACTCTCCGCCCTGATCAGCGCCGCGGTCCTGGTGACCGCCGCCCTGGTCAGCACCACAAGCCCCGCCGCGGCGGCACCAACTACGACCACGGCGGCTCCCGTCCTCAGCCCGACGCCGTACATGGGCTGGAACACCTACTACGGACTCGGCGGCGACTTCACCGAGGACACGATCAAGTCGGTCGCCGACTCGCTGGTGAGCCGCGGCCTGGCGAAGGCCGGCTACGACATCGTCTGGCTGGACGGTGGCTGGCAGGCCGATCAGTCCCGGAGCGAGTCCGGTGACCTGGTGCCGAACCCGGCCAAGTTCCCGAACGGGCTGAAGCCGCTCGTCGACTACATCCACAGCAAGGGGCTGAAGGCCGGCATCTACACCGACGCCGGTCCGTACATCCCGGGCAAGTGCGGTCTGGGCAGCGGTGGCCACTACCAGCACGACGCGGACCAGTTCGCGGCCTGGGGCTTCGACGCCGTCAAGGTCGACTACCTGTGCGGGATCGCGGCGAACCTCGACCCGAAGACCGTGTTCACCGAGTTTGCCCAGGCACTGCGGAACAACGCGAGCCACCGGCCGATGATCTTCAATCTGTGCAACCCGGTGACCTCGCCGGACTGGGGCAACTACCCGGAATCGCAGCAGTCGATCTTCTCCTGGTCCTACGCACCGGGGATCGCGCAGTCGTGGCGGACGTACACCGATGTCGGCTTCCAGGGCGACATCAAGTTCAAGGACGTACTGCGCAACTACGACGCGAACGCCCGTCACCCAGAGGTCGTCAAGCCGGGTGCGTTCGGCGACCCTGACTACCTGGCGCCTGAGCTCGGGATGTCGGACGAGGAGTTCCGGACCCAGCTCACGCTGTGGGCCGTCGCGGCTGCTCCGCTCGTGGTGGGTAGCGACGTGCGCAAGCTCAGTACGACGACCATCGGCATGCTGACGGATCCCGACGTACTGGCGATCAACCAAGACCGGGCTGCGGTTCAGGCTGTCCGGGTGGGTACCGCCGGTACGACGGAGACCTGGGTGAAGCGGCTGGCCGACGGGAGTCGTGCGGTCGTGCTGCTCAACCGCGGCGACAGCGCGAAGACGCTCACCACGACGGCGGCCGCGATCGGTCTGCACGGTGCCCGTTTCACGCTGAAGAACGCGTGGACCAACAAGGTCACCGAGAGCGCGGGCGTCATCAGCGCAGCAGTTCCGGCCCACGGTACGGCGCTCTTCCGGGTCGCGCCGGCCCGTGGTGTGCCGGGGATCCCACACGTCACTGCGGGCATTCCGCAGGTGACGAAGGTCGGCACCGACGTGCAGCCCGAGGGTGTCGCGCCGGTGGTTGCCGGGGGCGACGAGCTGACGGTGCAGGTTGCCGTTCGCAACGATGGTCTGCTGCCGGTGCTGCAGCCGACCGTGACGGTTGCCGGTGGCACCGGCTGGACCGTCAAGCCGTTGACCAAGGCTCCGCTCGTCCTGGCCGGCGGCAAGCAGGCGACGTTCAGCTTCACTATGAAGCTCCCGGCCGGCGCACCTGCCGGAACCGCGAGCGTCACCGCGGCGACGACATACCAAACGGTATTGTATGGCGTCCAGAAGCAGTCGACTGTGCTGTCGCCGGTGGTGATTGCGCCGGCGCCACCGACGGGCACGGTGCCGTTGTCGCACCACGACTGGATCACCGCGACCAGCGGCTGGATGTCGCCGACCGTGGACGAGAGCGTTGGCGGAGGTAACCCGATCAAGCTCGTCGGGCAGACGTACCCGACCGGCATCGGCGTCGCCTCGCCGTCGCTGATCCGGTACTACCTGGGGAAGTCGTGCTCGCGGCTGACCGGGACGGTTGGGATCGATGATGTGGTGAGCAACGTCGGGCCCGATGGCGGGACGTCGACGTTCCAGGTGGTTGGTGACGGCAAGGTGTTGTTCGACAGCGGTGTCGTCGACCGATTCACGCCTAAGCAGGTCGACGTGGATCTGACCGGCGTACGCGTGCTTGATCTAATTGTTGGCGATGCAGGCGACGGCGGGTACAACGACCGCGCCGACTGGGCGGCACCGACCGCCACCTGCTGAGGTCGGAGGGGCAGGCCGGGACCCGGCCTGCCCCTTAGGTCCAGTCGATCTCGACCGACTTGAACCAGGTCCAGTCGCGGCTGCGCCAGGCCGAGGACTGGTGGGACAGGCGGGTGGCGTAGTCGGGCCAGTCGGTGGGGGTTCGGGACCAGGCTTTCTCGGCGGCGCCGGGAAGGCGGGGGAGGAGCATGAACTCCAGGTCCTCCTGGCTGGTGATGGTCTCGCACCAGATGGCGGCTTCCACACCGGCGATCTGGGTGTCGGAGTCGACCTGCGGAGTGACGTCGAGCGGATCCCAGTCGATGCCGCCGCGGATCGACACCGGCGTGTAGAAGGGGAGGCCGACCCGCTTGCGCAGTTCTTCCTGGGCGGGATCCGAGGACGGCTCGGCGTGCGGGCAGTCGAAGTACAGGCGACTGGTCGGCGACATGATCAGCCGAGATCCATGCGCAAGTGCCCGCGGGACGTCTTGCTCAGCCTTCTTCATGTGCTCGACCAGGACGGGCAACAGATCCGGCGGCACCGCGGAGGCGGCGTCGCTGTCCAGCGAATCGATCTGCCGCGGCTCCAGCCAGTACTGGACGACGTCGTCGGAGCTGATGGCAGCGCGGGCGATCTCCTGCCAGCCGACCACCAGCTTCCCGCGGTCACGAACCAGCTCGGCGCACCGCTCCACGAACGCGGCGTGCGCCTCATCCGCCATCCCCCACGCCTCGTCCCCACCGATGTGCACATACGCGCTCTGCGGGAACTGGGGGATGACCCCATCCAGCACATCCTCGACGAACGCCCAGATCTCCGGCCGCTCCGGATCGAGGGTGTTGAGCGGGATGCTGGTTCCGTTGCCGAGATCAACCGTTCGCAACTCGGCCGGCGCCAGCTCGGAGTACGAGCTGAACACGGCGGTCGTGTGCCCGGGCATGTCGATCTCCGGGACCACGGTCACGAACCGGTCGGCGGCGTACGCAACGAGCTCGGCCAGCTCGTCCCGCGTGTAGTAGCCGCCGGGCCGGTCACCCATCGCGCCCTTCGAGCCGACATCGGTCAGCATCGGCCGCGACGGCACCTCGACCCGCCAGCCTTGGTCGTCGGTCAGGTGCAGGTGCAGCACGTTCAGCTTGTACAGCGACAACATGTCGATGACCCGGCGTACAGCCTCAGGGGCGTGGAACGTCCGTACGACGTCCAACGACAACCCCCGCCAGCCGAACCGAGGCCCGTCAACGATCCGGGTTGCGGGGAGCGCCGCCACACCATCCCGCAGATGAGCCGTAATGAGCTGCCGCAGCGTGGTCAACCCGCGATGGACGCCCTCCGCCGTGGCAGCCCAGACCCGTACGCCATCACCCGCAACCTCGAGCCCGTACCGCTCGTCAGCCAACGCATCGCCATCGGCACGAACCCCAGCGGCGACCACAACCTCATCCAGTCCGGTCGCGTCGATCGACACCGCGATCCCGGACTCCCCGGCCAGCGTGAACCCCACGTCACCCTGCACGTCCGCGACAAACCGGTCGGCAATCTCCAACAGCTCGGCCGCGACCGCCTCGATACCGACTTCGGCGCGAACCACGAACGTCGCGTCCTGGCTGGTTTGGACAGCGGGCGCAGGAATCACGGGAACTGTCATGAGCAGATTCTGCGGCACCGGCGGGCACTCTGGACAGAGTCATGCGGAAAGGTTGACAACACTTTCGGCCCTCGCTCCGTACTTATCGGTGACGGAGCGAGTGAGGGGACCTGGATGAGGGACAAGGAGTTCAGCGAGTACGTCGCCCAGCGGCGTACTCAACTCCGGCGGATCGCCTACCTGGTCTGCGGCGACGTGCACAAGGCGGAGGACCTGGTCCAGACCGCGCTGATGAAGTTGTACGTCGCCTGGACCAAGGTGCAGCGCGGCGGGAACGTCGACGCCTACGTACGGCGGATCATCGTCAACTCGGCCATCGACGAGAGCCGCCGGCCGTGGCGCCGCGAGGATGCCGGACTGGAGGGCCTCGACCCGATGGCCGCGGAGGGCCTCGCGGTCGAGGACCGGCGCGCGTTGATGGAGGCGCTCGCCACCCTGCCGCTCGGGCAGCGCCGGGTCGTCGTGCTGCGGTACTTCGTCGGCCTGACCATCGAGGAGACGGCCGCCGACCTGAACTGCAGTACCGGCACGGTCAAGAGCCAGAGCAACCGCGCCCTCACCCGCCTGAACGACCTGCTGACAGCTGAGTTCGGCGCCCTAGGAGGACACCGATGATCGACGAGATGACCCTGCACGAGCGGTTGACGGACGCCGCGTCGGCACAGGACGGCGTACTGGTACGTGCGCTCGAGGACGACCTGACCGCGGGCCGCCGCCGGCTCTTCCGGCGCCGCCTCCTGACCGGCGCGTCATCGGCCGTCGCGGTCGCCGGCGTGGCGGTTGCGGCGGTCGGCCTCGGCGGAGGGTTGCGGACCGCGGCCGACGACGAGGCTCCGGCAGCCAAGCAGGAGACGAACACAACGGTGCAGACGACGGCCGCGCCCGCGGTGAAGCCGCCTGTCGACGTGAACAAGCTGATCACAGGCCTGCTCGTCAAGCATCTGGATCCGACCGGGAAGCATCTCGACTTCAGCACGGGCCCGTTCGCCTTCGAGCCCGGTGGCGCGACGATCGGCCTGCAGAACAAGGTCGGTTGGAAGGTGCCGGGCGATCCGGGCGAGGGGATGCTGGAGATCGGTCTCACCCGCCCCGGCCAGCGGGGCGACTCCTGCGGCACGCTGCTCGACGGCGCCACCTGTCAGCGCGTCACGCTGCCGAACGGCCGCTCGGCGACGATCGGCCACCAGGGCGGGTCGGTCGAGCTCAGCTACGTCCAGCCCGACGGAGAGACGGCGTACGTCGCGATGAACCCACTGTTCGCCAACAACACCAAGACCCCGCTGCGATCCATGCCGGTCACCGACGCTCAACTGATTGCCTTCGTCACCGATCCTGCCCTCAGCCTGCCGCCGATCACCACCGCCGACCGGGAACAAGCCGTGCGACTGGCAAGCCTCGCGCCGTACCGCACACTCGAGGAACGCTCGTACGCCGAGATGCTCACCAAGCAACTGGAGAGCCAGCGAGCGAGTGGCGCGCGGGAACTGCGCACGATCGCTAAGATCGCCACCACCTCGGGCCGCTTCCAGCTCGAACTGACGATCAACCCGCTGGGCGGATGCGCAACGGGCCTACCCTGCAAACCCGTCACGCTCCCAGACACCACCAAGGGCCAGTACGCCGAGGGCATCACCAACGGCAAGTACATCCGCACCGCCTTCAACCCCAACCACAACGGCCACCAGGTCCTGGTCCGAGCCGTCTACCCCACCACCAAGCCGTCCGGCGGCCCGACCAAGGCCGAACTACTAATGCTGGCCTGCGACCCACTCTTCGACTACCTGGTGCGGTAGGTCTCGGCTAGGTGTTTGAGGTGGAGGGCGCTGGCTTTGGGGGTGCGGGTTTGGGTTTTGTAGTCGACTCGGGTTATGCCGAAGCGTTTGGCGTAGCCGTAGGCCCATTCGAAGTTGTCCATCAGGGACCAGGCCAGGTAGCCGCGGATGTCTGCGCCTTGGTGGATGGCGTTGGCTACCGCGGTCAGGTGGGTGGTGAAGTAGGCGGTGCGGTCGGTGTCGTCGACGAAGCCGTTCTCGTCGGGCGTGTCTTCGAAGGCGGAGCCGTTCTCGGTGATGACCATCGGGAGGTTGGGGTAGTCGCGGGCGATGCTGAGGAGGAGGTCGGTGAAGCCTTCGGGGACGATCTCCCAGTCCATCGCGGTGCGCGGCTTGCCCAGCGGGACGGTCCGGCTGACCGGCAGGCCGGACTCGTCGACGGTGCTGCCGTCCTCGGCGTACCCGGTGAACTTCTGGCTGAAGTAGTAGTTCACCCCGAGTACGTCGATCGGCGCGGAGATGATCTCGAGATCGCCGTCCTGCACCGGCAGCTCGACCCCCTCGGCGGCGAGGTCCGCGACGACGTCGGCGGGGTAGTGCCCGTGCGCCAACGGGTCGAGGTAGATCCGCCGCCCCATCCCATCCGCGCGCCGAGCCGCATCCACATCAGGCTGAGCATCCGAAGCCGGGTACGCCGTCGCGACGTTCAGCGTGATCCCGATGTCCAACCGACGCGGTGCCGCCTCGCGCATCCGGGTGGTCGCAAGCCCGTGCCCGAGCAGTAGGTGATGGACAGCCGCCAGCGCCGCCGGGTACTCGCGTCGCCCGGGTGCATGAGCGCCGTACGCGTAACCGAGCATCGCCGAGCACCAAGGCTCGTTCAGCGTGGTCCAAGTGTCGACCCGGTCCTTCAGCGCGTCGAACACCAGCATCGAGTAGTCCGCGAAGCGGTACGCCGTGTCCCGCACCGGCCAGCCGCCCGCGTCCTCGAGCTCCTGCGGGAGATCCCAGTGGTACAGCGTCACCCACGGGTCGATGCCCTGGGCAAGCAGTTCGTCGACGAGCCGGTCGTAGAACCCGATCCCGGCCGGGTTGACCTGACCCTTGCCGCGCGGCTGCACCCGCGGCCACGCCACCGAGAACCGGTACGTGTCCAGCCCGAGGTCCTTGATCAAGGCAACATCGGCGGGCATCCGGTGGTAGTGGTCACAGGCGATGTCGCCGGTGTCGCCGTTGTCGATCGCACCCGGCACCCGGCAGTAGGTGTCCCAGATCGACGGCGTCCGGCCGTCGGCGTCGATCGCGCCCTCGATCTGGTACGCCGAGGTCGCCACCCCCCACCGGAATCCGGTCGGAAACCCCGCGACCAACTCGGCCGCTCCCGAAACAGACGTTGTGCTCATATTCACCCTTCAGATCAAGAGACGGGAACGCGGCCGGGCAGCCAGCAGGCGACGGATCGGCTGGGATCGTTGCGCGCCGACGGCATGCCCAGCAAGGGAATCTCCGCCGAGCACCGGTCGAACGCATGTGGGCAGCGCGGATGGAACGAACACCCCGACGGCATCCCGCGCAGGTCAGGCGGCGAACCGGGGATCCCGGCCAGCTCCTTGCGTGCACCGCGCAACGCCGGGAAGGATTTCAGCAGACCTTCGCTGTAGGGATGCAGCGAGTCCTTGTACAGATCCGCGGACTTGGCCTCCTCGACGATCCGGCCGCCGTACATGATCGCGATCCGGTCGGAGAACTCGACCAGCAACGACAGGTCGTGCGTGATGAACAGCACCGAGAACCCGAGCCGCTCCCGCAGTTCGACCAGTTGAGCCAGGATCTGCCGCTGCATCACCACGTCGAGCGCGGTGGTCGGCTCGTCCATGATCACGACCTGTGGCTCGAGTACGAGCGCCATCCCGATCATCACGCGCTGCCGCATCCCGCCGGACAGCTGATGCGGATAGGCATCCATCCGGTCGGCCGAGATCCCGACGAGCTTGAGCATCTCCTGTGCCCGGGCGACCCGGGCGGACGGAGAAAGCTGCGGCTCGTGGGCCTTGATCACGTCGAGCATCTGGGTCGAAATCTTGTGCACCGGGTTCAGCGAGTTCATCGCGCCCTGGAACACGATCGACGTCTCGGCCCAGCGGAACTTGCGCAACTCCGAGTCCGTCAGCGTCATCACGTCGTACGCGTCCCCGCCCGGCGGGTGGTAGACGACCGATCCACCACTGATCACACCAGGCGGCGGGAGCAGTCGCGTCACGCCGTACGCGAGCGTCGACTTCCCACTACCGCTCTCGCCGGCCAGGCCGAGCACTTCACCGCGGTGCAGCGTCAGCGTGACATCGCGGACTGCCTGCACAGCCTGGTCACCGAGGCCGTAGTCGACGTGGAAGTTCTTGATCTCCAGCACCGGCTCTTTCATGCGACCTCCTCCTCACGACGGGGTACGACGGGAGTCACCGGCTCGGCCTTCGACGACAGCACGGGCGTGAAGCCGACCCGCATCCGGACCGAGTGACCATCCTTGGTCTTCACCCGGGTGTGACCGCTGCTGCGCAACCGCGGGCTGACGAACTCGTCGATCCCGAAGTTGATCAGCGACAACGCCGTACCGAGGATCGCGATGGCCAGGCCGGCCGGGACGAACCACCACCAGGCTCCCTGAGCCAGGGCCTGCTGGCTCTGCGCCCAGAACAGGATCGTGCCCCAGTTCCACTCGGAGATCGTCGAGATACCGATGAAGGCCAGCGTGATCTCGGACATCACCGCGAAGATCACCGTGCCGACGAAACCGGAGGCGATGATCGCGGTCAGGTTCGGCATGATCTCGGCGGTGATGATCCGCCAGGTGCTCTCGCCGGTCGCCCGCGCGGCCTCGACGTAGTCACGCCGTCGCAGCGACAGCGTCTGCGCCCGCAGTACTCGCGCACCCCAGGCCCACGACGTGAAACCGATGACCAGGGCAACCATGAGGTCACCGGCCGACGGGATGGTCGAGGCAACGATGATGATCAACGGCAACGCCGGGATCACCAGGAACACGTTCGACAGTGCGGACAGACCCTCGTCCGCGGCGCCGCCGAGGAAGCCGGCGCTGACGCCGATCAGGATCGACAACGTGGTCGCGACGATGCCGGCCAGCAGGCCGACGAACATCACGCCGCGAGTTCCGACCAGGACCTGGCTGAAGATGTCCTGCCCGAGGTGAGTGGTCCCGAACCAGTGCTTACCGGACGGCGCCTGGATCAGATCGCTACTGCGGGCGGACGGGTCGTACGGCGCGATCCACGGACCGATGATCGCGATCAGGCAGAAGAACGCCAGTACGACGAGACCGGTCGCGGCCTTCGGGTTGGCGACGAACCGCAACCGGCGCCGCTTGGCCGGGGCGACCGCGACCTCCGGTCCGCCGGGCGTGACCGCGGTGATGGTGCTGGCAGGTGCGGACACGGGTCAGCCCTCCTTGCGGGTGCGCGGGTCGAGGAGCAGGTACGCGATATCGGCCATCAGGTTCGCGACCAGTACCGACAGCGTGATCACCAGGAACACGCCCTGCATGAGCGGATAGTCCTTCGAGCCGACAGCCTGGAAGAGGTTGTAACCGATGCCCGGGTAGGAGAAGACGATCTCCACCAGCAGCGTGCCGCCGACGATGAAACCGAGCGACAACGCGAAACCGGACACGTTCGGGAGCAACGCGTTCCGGGCCGCGTAGCTGACCATCACCCGGCGCTCGGGCAGACCCTTGGCATGGGCAACGGTGATGTAGTCCTCGGACGCGACCGTCACCATCATGTTCCGCATGCTGAGGATCCAGCCGCTGACCGAAGAGATCAGGATGGTTACCGCGGGCAACAGACTGTGCTGGATCGCGCTCCCGATGAACGTGCCGTCCCAGGCGGGAACCAACCCCGGTTCGTACCCGCCGGACGACGGGAAGATGCTGCCCGGGCCGGCCAGCAGCGTGATCGCCAGCAGGCCGAGCCAGAAGTACGGGATCGACGACAGGAACGTTGTCACCGGCAACAGACCGTCCAGCCAGGAGCCACGCCGCCAGCCCGCCAGTACGCCGAGCGACGTACCGATCATGAAGCTCGCGAACGTGGTGATGCCGACCAGCGCGATCGTCCAGGGCAGGCTCTGCTTGAGGATCTCCGAGACTGGCGTGGGGAAGAACGTGAACGACAACCCGAGGTCGCCGTGGAACACCTGCCCCCAGTAGTCGACGTACTGACTCCAGAGCGACGCGTTCTTGTCCAGGCCGAACAGCACGTACAGCGAGTTGATCGCCTCGGTGCTCATCTGGCCCTGGAACTTGTTGATCAGCGACGTGACCGGGTCGCCCGGGATCAGCCGGGGGATGAAGAAGTTGATCGTGAGCGCGGCCCACGCGGTGAAGAGGTAGAACGCGATTCGCTGCAGCAGGAACTTCACTTCGCGGCCTCCTGTTCTGAAGGCTTGGCCTCGTAGAGCCAGCACGCGGCCCAATGACCGGGCTTGGTCGGCAGGTCGAACCGGGGCGGAAGCTCGGTCTCGCATTTCGGCATCGCGTGCACGCAGCGCGGGTGGAAACGGCAACCGCTCGGCGGTGCGATCAGGCTCGGCGGCTCACCACTGCCCTGGTCTTCCGGAGCGCGCAGGTCGCCGACGCGGTCGAGCCGATCGGGGTCAGGTGCACTCTCGATCAGCAAGCGGGTGTAGGGATGCGCGGGGTTCTGTGTGACGGTCTCGGAGTCGCCGCCCTCGACCAGCCGACCGGCGTACATCACCAAGGTCTCATCGGCGAAATAGCGGGCCGACGCGATGTCGTGGGTGATGTAGAGAATGCCCAGGTTGAGCCGTTCCTTCAGATCCCGCAGCAGATTGAGTACGCCGAGCCGGATCGACACGTCGAGCATCGACACGGGCTCGTCGGCCAGCAGCGCTTCAGGATCGGCGCCGAGGGCGCGGGCGATCGAGACGCGCTGGCGCTGACCGCCGGACAGTTCGTGCGGGAACTTGTCGAGATAGCGCTCCGGCGGGGTGAGCTGTACCTGGACCAGCAGATCGCGGAGGTTCGCCTCGAGATCGCCTGCTCTGCCGTGGATTTTCAACGAGCGGGTCAGGTGGTACCGCACGGTGTGCGTCGGGTTCAGCGAGGCGAACGGGTCCTGGAAGATCATCTGCACCCGGCGGCAGTACGCGCGGAACTTGCGTCCACCGCGGACGGCGACGGTCTCGCCGTGCAGCCGGATGTCACCGGACGTCCGCCCGTACAACTGGGCGAGCAGCCGGGCGACGGTCGACTTGCCGGAACCGGATTCGCCGACCAGGGCGGTCACGCGGCCCCGGCGCAGCGTGAGCCGGATGTCGTCCACCGCATGGACGACCTTGCGATCCCGGGTGAGCAGATCGCGGATGCCTCGTCGTACCGGGAAGTGTTTGGTGAGGCCCTCGGCCTCGAGAACCACCTCGGTGTCGGTCACCGTCATGGTGTTCGAACTCCTAACGAGGCGCCGCGGCGCCGGACCGGCCGGGTACAGCCTGGCCTGGCGCCGCGGTTCCGAGCCTCAGGTTCTGAGCCTTACTGGCTGCCGGCGGGCTTCAGGTTCAGGATGATCTGCAGAGCGTTCTGCTGGGTCGGCTGGGCCGGCCCGTACTGGTTCTGCTCGTCCGGCCAGCCGACCCAGTTCTTCGTGCTGTACAGACCGCCGACGTTGGACGCCGACGTGGGGATCACCGGCATCTGCTCGACCATGATCTTCTGCAGCGTGTTCAGCGCCGTGCTGCGCGCCGAGTCGTCGGCGGCGTTCGCGTACTCGTCCAGCGCCTTGGTCGCCTCCGGGCTGTTGAACCGGCCGTAGTTGCCGCTCACGCCACCCTTGCCGACCGGCTTCAGGATCTTGCCGTCCATGATGTTCTGGTAGATGTCGAACGGCGTCGCGCCGCCGTTGGTCCAGTGCATCGCGGCGTCGAAGTTGCCCTCGTCGACGTTCTTGAACCACGCGTCCTGGTTGGCCTTGTCGACGGTCGCCTTGATCCCGATCGTCGACAGGTTGTCCTTGATGATCTCCAGGTCGGTGATGTAGTCCGACCAGCCGGCCGGGTCGGTCAGCGTGATCGTCACGGGCTTGCCGGTCGGGTCCTTCAGTACGTCGCCCTCGAGCTTGAAGCCCGCGTCGGTCAGCTCCTTCTTGGCGCCGTCGACGTCGACCGAGTGCTTCTTGTCCTTGTAGTCCGGCGCGATGAACGACTCACCGGCCGGGGTCGGGATACCGGTGACGGATTCGACCTTCGGGTAGAAGTAGCCGGCCTCACCCTGCATGAAGATGTCGTCACGGTTGATCACCTTGTCCATCGCGCGACGCAACGCCGGGTTGTCGAAGGGCTTGCGGGTGGTGTTGATCCACAGGCCGTGGATGCCGAGGTTGGCCGGGAACCACAGCTTGTGGTTCTTCGGGTCCTTGTCCTGGTAGACGGCCTTCACGTTCGGGACGAAGACGAAGCTCCACTCCGAGGCGCCGTTGGCCAGCGCGGTGGTCTGCGCGTTGTTGTCGTTGTACGACGTGTACCGCAGCTCCTTCACCTTCGGCAGGTCCTGCCAGTACGAGTCGCGCAACGTCAGCGTGGTCGTCTGCGGGGTGAACGACTTCACCGTGTACGGACCGGTGCCGATCGGGCTCTTCAGCACGTCCTGGGTCGGGTCCTTCAGCGTCGACCACTGGTGCTTCGGTACGACGAACACCGTCAGGACCTTGTTCTGGTTGGTGAACTGGGACCGGGTGAAGGTCAGGTCCACCTTGTTGCCGGACGCGGTGATCGTGCCGTACGGGATCGCGTCCTGGTTCAGGCCCTCGTGGTCCTTGCGCAGCTGGAACGAGTAGGCCACGTCCTCGGCCGTCATCGGCTGACCGTCGGACCACTTCACCCCGTCGCGGATCGTGAACGAGAGCTTGGTGAAGTTCGCGTCCCACTTCCACTCGGTGGCCAGCCACGGCTTGCCGGGCTCGGTGGGTTTGATGCCGTTGATCATCACCAGCGGCTCGAAGATCATCCAGCGGTAACCCAGTGAGGCGCCCGAGGAGGAGCCGAGGAACGGGTTGTGGTTCTCGGTCTGCGGACCGTTCGGCATCCCGATGTTCAGGACGGTCGCGGCGTTGGCGTTCCCGTTGCCGCTGCCGGCGTTCTTGTTCCCGTCCCCGTTACTACAGGCAGCCAGCGTGGCTGCCGCGAGCAGACCCGTGAGGGCCAGCGCGACAGTGCGTCGTGCTCGCATCGGTTCCTCCTGTGTATCTGTTGGCGGATTGACCCACCCTGAGCCGGTGGGCCAGTGCATCGTGGCGTGAGAACGCTCTCATGGGAAGAGCAGACGCCTTAACGGATCGATATAGGGGTGTTCGCCGGCGGCGGAGCAGGGGCAGCTGCCCCGCCGCCGGAGTTTTCAGCGGGACCTGGTCTTCGGGGCGGGGTGGGTCCTCGTGAGGGCGTTCGGAGCGGTTGAGTTGCGGACGATCAACGTCGTCGGCAGCACTTGTGGAACGTCCGGCAGCGGGGTGCCGCCGAAGTACCCCATCAGCATCCGGGCCGCGGCCTGACCCATCTGGCGCATCGGCTGATGCACTGTGGTCAGGGGTGGCTCGGTGTGTTCGGCGTACGGGATGTCGTCGAACCCGACCACCGACACGTCGTTCGGCACGTTCCGCCCGGTCTCCCGGACGGCCTGGATGGCGCCGCCGGCGGAGAGGTCGTTGTGGGCGAAGATCGCGTCGAACCCGAGTCGCTGGTCGAGTGCGTACTGGACGCCGCGGCGTCCGGACTCATGGGTGAAATCGCCTTCGAACACGAGTCTCGGGTCGAGCTCGTAGCCGGCTTCGGCGTAGGTGTCGCGGAAGCCGTCCAGGCGTTCGTGGGTGCACCCGAACCGTTCGACGCCGGTGATCACCAGTGGCCGGCGGCGGCCGAGTTCGAGCAGGTGCCGGGCCGCGGACTCGCCGCCGGCCCGGTTCGTGGTGGCGACGGACGGGAACTGCGGGCGCCGGGCCCGGTCGTCGATCAGTACGACGGGTAGGCCACGGGCATGGAGTTGCTCGATGTAGGTGAGCGTGCCCTCGGGCTCGATCACCAGCAGGCCGTCGAACGACTGGGACGAGACCTGGGATGCGAACTGGTGCATCGACTCCTCACCGCGGTTGGCGGTGAACAGCAGCAGTCCGTAGCCCTCGCTCTCGACCACGTCGACGGCGCCCTGCAGCACCTCGCCCATCCAGGGCCAGGTGAGCGACGGGACCAGCATGCCGACGATCCGGGTCCTGCCCCTGGCCAGTCCGACCGCGCGGGCGCTCGGGACGTACCCGAGCTCGGCGATCACCTGGCGGACCCGTTCGGCGGTGCGCAGATCGAGCTCACCCTTGCCGTTGAGCACGCGCGACACGGTCGTCTTGCTGACCCCGGCACGCGCCGCGACATCGGCGATGGTGATCGACACTGCTCTGCTCCCCTCGGGCGGGTGGGGGATCCGGCTGGGCGCCGGAACCGGTTTCGGAAGCGGTTCCGTGTAGTGAAGCCGAGGTGGCAATGTGTCGTCAATCACGGAGCGGTAACGAATCGCCACTTAATTCATGCCTTGGAGGAAGGTGGCCCTTCCGGACCGCCGGACGACGTGATGGACTCGGGGTCGAGCGGCCTGCAGGGGGCCGGAGCGGGTAGGGGCGGATGCATGGACGTACGGCGGACAACTGTGCGCGACATGCGGCGGTCCAATCGATCCGTGATCCTGTCTGGCATCTATCGCGACGGTCCGTTGAGCCGCCAGGAGCTGAGCGTCCGGACGTCGTTGAGCGCCGCAAGTGTGAGCAACCTGGTCGGCGAACTCATCGCCGAAGGTGTCGTCGAGGAGGCCGGCTCGGTCGAGTCCGAAGGCGGCCGGCCGCGCGTTTTGTTGCGGGTGGCACCAACGTTCCGGTACGTGGTCGGCGCCGAGGTCGGCGAGACCCGGGTCCGGGTCGAGCTGTTCGACCTGGCCATGAACGTGCTCGCCACCGTCGATCACCCGGTCGTCGAGCCGCAGCCGTCGGTGGTCGTGAAGCACGTACTGGAAGGGCTTGCGACCGTTGTCGCGTCGTCCGGTGTGCAGTCCGACGCCATCCTCGGCCTGGGCGTCGCGGTCTCCGGCGTGGTCGAGGGGAACGCCGTCGTCGATGCGCAGACGCTCGGGTGGGACGCCGTACCGCTCGGGCAGATGCTTGCCGAAGGCACCGATATCCCGATCCACGTGGACAACGGTGCGAACATGCTCGGCCAGGCGGAGATGTGGTTCGGCGCGGGCCGTGGCGCGACGGACGCGGTGATAGCGCTGGTCGGCTCCGGCGTCGGATCCGCACTGATCGCCGGTGGATCCGGATACCGCGGAACCCGCAGCAGCGCAGGCGAATGGGGCCACATGACGATCGCGTACGGCGGTCGCCGCTGCCGGTGTGGAGCCGACGGCTGCCTCGAGGCGTACGTCGGCGCCGAGGCTGTCCTCGACCGCTACCGCGAGGCCGGCGGATCCCTCGCCGCCGTCGACGAGGAGGCCGCGTTCGTCGAGCTCCTCGAGGCAGCCCGTACGTCGGAGCTCGCGGCAACGATCGTGGACGAGACCATCGGCTACCTGGCCGCCGGTTTCGCGAACCTGGTCAACCTGGTGAATCCGGAGCGGATCGTGCTCGGCGGCTGGGCCGGGCTGATGCTGGGGGAGCGCTACCTACCTGAGCTTCGGGAGGCCGTCGGCACGCATGCGCTGCGCCTGCCGTACTCACAGGTCTCCATCGAGTTGTGCGAACTCGGCCGGGATGCCGTGGCCCTGGGCGCGGCAACCCTGCCGGTACTGCGGTTGCTGCGCGACGGTGGCGCCCTGCCGTTGCTGTCGCCACCGTCGCGCAGCCCGCGTTAGGTTCCTAGACGTTCCACTTCTGGTTCGCGCCGCCGCCGCAGGTCCAGATCTGCGTCGGTGTGAAGTTGGCGGAATTGTTGCCGGTGACATCGAGGCACTTGTTCGCCTGTGGGTTCACCAGATCTCGCGCTGCTGTGTAGGTCCATTGCTGGGCCGCGTTGCCGTTGCAGGTCGCGATCTGAACCCTGGTGCCATCGGCGACCCCGGCGTTCGCCACGTCCAGGCACTTGCCCAGGGCACGGATCGTGCCGTCACCGGGACGGCTCCACTTCTGGGCGTTCGTGCCGTTGCACTCGTACAGCTGGACCGCCGTGCCGTCGGCCGCGTTGGCGCCGTTCACGTCCAGGCACTTGCCGGCCAGGCCGGTGATCTGGGAACCCCCGGAGCTGGCGCCAAGGCTGGAGACGCGGACGTAGTCGACCGTCATCGTCTGCGGCATCTGGGTCGAGCCGTCGGGGTAACCAGGCCAGTAGCCGCCGACCGCGACGTTCATGATCATGAAGAACGGGTGGTTGTAGACCCAGGTCTTGCCGTTCAGGTCGGCCGGCGTACGGCGCTGGTACTGGACGCCGTCGACGGACCAGGTGATCGAGTCCGGCGCCCAGTCGACCGCGAAGGTGTGGAAGTCGTCGGCGAACGACCAGCCGTTCGGATGGTTGTACGCGGCACCGATCCCGTCGGCGCCGGAGTAGCCCGGGCCGTGGATCGTGCCGTGCACGGTCGCGGGCTCACGGCCGATGTTCTCCATGATGTCGATCTCGCCGTCGGTCGGCCAGTTGCCGCCGCCGAGCATCCAGAACGCGGGCCAGATCCCTTGCCCGCGGGGAATCTTGATCCGCGCCTCGAACCGGCCGTACGTCTGGGTGAAGGTCTGGGCGGTGAGCAATCGGGCCGATGTGTACTGGCACGGGCCGTAGTGACACTGGAAGCCGCCGTTCTCCTGGCGGGCGGTGATCACCAGGTTTCCCTGCCCGTCGAGCGCGGAGTTGCGGGTGCTGTTCGTGTAGTACTGCCGCTCGTCGTTGCCCCAGCCGGAGCCACCGATGTCGTAGCGCCATTTGCCGGGGTCGGGGGCCTGGCCGGACGGGCCGTCGAAGTTGTCCTCCCAGATGGTTGCCGCCGTCGCGTCGGTCGCGTTCGTGGTTTCCTGCTGGGCCTGGGCTGGTGCTTGTAGGAGCGTGGTGCCGATCACCGCGGCACCGATCGCGACGATTGCCGCGACGCGGGAACGCCTCATGATTGCCTCATTTCTCACGGGGGGCGTCGGGAGACAGGGCTCGGCCGCAGCATGCTGTGAGAACGCTCCCACGTCAAGGCGGGGACTAAATAAAAGACTTGAAAAAAGTCCCGTCCCGGCGTTGACACGGCGATTCACCGATGGTTACCTCATGATGACCACCGGTTGCGGCGCGGGCAGACGCCGACAACGTCCCGATGTCCCCAGAACCCTTTAGAACAAGGGAGATCCGCCCATGCCCGGACTTCGTCGCGCCCGCCCCCAGACCAGGCGACGACGCTTCCTCCCGGTCGCGATCGCCGCCTTGTGCGTGGCCGCCGCCGGACTCGGTTTCGGTACCGCCCCACCCGCCCAGGCCGCCGGTGAGCAGGTCAACATCTGGCTCACCACCACGAACGATTCGGCCGGTCAGAATGTGACCCGGGGCCTGCAGCAGCAGACCCCGGTCAACTTCGGCCCGGCCGGCGGTTCGGCCAACCAGACGATCACGGTCAACGAGAACACGACGTACCAGTCCTTCGAAGGCGGTGGCGCGTCGTTCGCCGACAGTTCGGCCTGGCTGCTGAACAGCAGCAACACGATCTCGGCCGCGACCCGCAACCAGGTGATGAAGGACCTGTTCGACCCGGTCAACGGGATCGGCCTGGCCTTCATCCGCAACCCGATGGGTGCCTCGGACCTGGCCCGCTTCAATTACTCCTACGACGACACCTGCTGCAACCTGAACGACTTCACCATCAATCACGACCTGGCCGACGTCGTACCGCTGACCAAGCAGGCGCGGCAGCTCAACCCGGCGGTCAAGGTGATGGGATCGCCGTGGAGTGCGCCGGCCTGGATGAAGGACAACAACGACTTCGTCCACCGCGGCTGGCTGAAGGCCGAGTACTACCCGATGTACGCCCAGTACTTCGTCAAGTACCTCCAGCAGAACGAGGCCCAGGGCAACCACATCGACTACATCTCGGTGCAGAACGAGCCGACCTGCTGCGGTAACGACAACACCGGCTACGCGTCGATGAACTGGAACGGGTCCGGCCTGCTCGAGTTCACCAAGAACAACCTGTTCCCGGCGCTGCACGCGGCCGGCCTCAGCACGAAGGTGCTGATCCTCGACTACAACTGGGGCAACTACAACGACCTCGGGTCGGTCCCGATCGCGGACGCCACCCTGCGCAACGACCCGAACTTCGGCGGCATCGCCTGGCACGGGTACGGCGGCGACGTGAACCTGCAGACGCAGATCCACAACCAGTACCCGAACGTGAACGCGTACATGACCGAGCACTCGGGCGGCACCTGGATCCCGAACCAGCAGGTCGAGGACATGAACAACCTGATCGACTACACCCGCAACTACGACAAGTCGTGGGTGAAGTGGGGCATCGCGCTCGACGAGAACCATCTGCCGTTCGTCGGTGCCGGCTGCAACGTCTGCACCGGGCTGGTCACCGTGCACCGCAACGACAGTCAGCGCGGGCAGGTCACCAAGACCGTCGAGTACTACACGATGGGCCACCTGACCAAGTTCGTGAAGCCGGGTGCGCTGCGGATCGACTCGGGCGCGAACGCCTCGGTGAAGAACGTGGCGTGGAAGAACCCGGACGGGTCGAAGGCGCTGATCGCGTTCAACACCACCGGTAGCTCGCAGTCGGTGCGGGTGAACTGGGGATCGCAGTCGTTCACCTACACCCTGCCGACCAAGACGTCCGCGACCTTCACCTGGTCCGGCACGCAGGGCGGTGGCGGTGGTGGTGGCGGTGGTGCGATCACCGGGCTGGCCGGGAAGTGCATCGACGTTGCCGGTGCCAACAGTGCGGACGGGACCGGCGTACAGCTGTACGACTGCAACGGCTCGACCGCACAGCAGTGGAGCCGGCCGGGCGACGGCACGATCCGCGCCCTGGGCAAGTGCCTTGATGTGAACGCCGGCTCGGTGGCCGACGGTGCGCGGGTGCAGCTGTACTCCTGCAACGGGAGCGCGGCCCAACAATGGACTTATACGAGTGGGAGAGATCTGGTGAATCCGCAGGCGAACAAGTGTCTTGATGTCACCGGCAACAACTCCGCGAACGCGACTCCGTTGCAGCTCTGGACCTGCACCGGCGCGGCGAACCAGAAGTGGACCGTCTGATGCGCCGGCTGGCGGCAGCGGCCGCGGCTCTGGTGCTTGGTGCGGGACTGCTGATGACGGCGTCGCCCGCACAGGCGGCGACCGGGACGATTACCGGGTTGGGCGGTAAGTGTGCGGACGTGGCCGCGGCCAACTCGGCGGACGGCACGCAGGTGCAGCTGTACGACTGCAACGGCTCCGGTGCGCAGCAGTGGACGCGGTCGAGTGATGGCACGGTCCGTGCCTTGGGCAAGTGTCTTGATGTGAACGCCGGATCGGTTGCCAATGGCGCCAAGGTCCAGCTCTGGACCTGCAACGGCTCTGCTGCTCAGCAGTGGACCTACTCGTCCGGTCGGGACCTGGTGAACCCGCAGGCGAACAAGTGCCTCGATGTCACCGGCAACAACTCCGCCAATGCGACCCCGCTGCAGACCTGGACCTGCACCGGTGCCGCGAACCAGAAGTGGAACGCCCCGGCCGCCGACGGTGGACCGCCGCCGGCCGGTGGTGCGCCGATGGCGGCAGCGCCGTACCTCTACCAGGGCTGGGGGAGCCCGCCGAGCCCGGCGACCGTGATGAACGCGACCGGGGTCAAGTGGTTCACGATGGCGTTCATCCTGTCCAACGGGTACTGCAACCCGATGTGGGACGGCGGCCGTCCGCTCACCGGTGGTGTCGACCAGCAGGCGCTGAGTGCGATCCGCGCCAACGGCGGTGACGCCGTGGTGTCGATCGGTGGCTGGTCGGGCAACAAGCTCGGGCAGAGCTGCAACAGTGCGAGCGAGCTGGCCGGTGCGTACCAGAAGGTGATCAACGCGCTGTCGCTGAAGGCGATCGACATCGACATCGAGGACCAGGAGTTCGCGCAGGCGAACGTGCGGCAGAAGGTCATCGACGCGCTGAAGATCATCGAGCAGAACAACCCGGGCATCGTCACCTACCTGACCTTCGGTACGACGACCTCCGGGCCGGACGGGAACGGGCAGGACCTGATCCGGCGCGGTGCGGCCTCCGGGCTGAACCTCGACGGCTGGGTGATCATGCCGTTCGACTTCGGCGGTGGCTCGAACAACATGGGCACGCTGACCCGGCAGGCTGCTGACGGACTGAAGAACCAGGTCAAGTCGGCGTACGGTCTGAGCGACGACGCGGCGTACCGGAAGATCGGTATCTCGTCGATGAACGGGATCACCGATGTGGCCGGTGAGCGGGTCAACGTGTCCGACTTCGAGTCGATGCTGTCGTACGCCTCGGAGCACCACCTGGCCCGCTTCACGTTCTGGTCGGTCAACCGCGACCGCCCCTGCACCGGCGGCCCCGCCGACTCCTGCAGCGGAGTGGGTCAAGCCAACTGGGACTACACCAAGGTAATAGGCCGCTACCGCGGCTGAGGTGGCTGCCTCCTGAAAGAACACTCGCCCGCCCCGGCCTCCGGCCGGGGCGGGCGAGTTAGTAAGTAGGAGGCGAGCGAAGCACCTGTCTGGTGGTTGCTGCAGGTGTCTGTTGACCCTCCGGTTACCGGAGGGTGGAAGCTTGTCGCATGACGGCGACGGTGACGGTGGGCGAGTTTTCGCGTTTGACCCATCTGAGTGTGAAGACGCTGCACCACTACCACGAGATCGGCCTGCTCGCGCCGGACTCGATCGACCCCTCGTCCGGCTACCGGCGGTACAACACCACGCAGGTGGAGACGGCCCAACTCATCCGGCGGCTGCGTGAGCTGCGGATGCCACTGCCTGAGGTCCAGGCGGTGGTGGAGGCGGCCGACGGTCCCACCCGCGAGGAGACCCTCCGATCCCACCTGGACCGGATGGAGCAGGAGCTCACCCACACCCGCGAGGTGGTCGCCTCACTGCGGCAGATGCTCACGCTCACCCCGGCCGACCTCTCGGTGGACTACCGGTTCATCCCCGCGTTCCGTGCGTACGGCATCACCGATCGGGTTGAACGCGCCGACATCGGCCCGTGGTGTGAGGACGTCTTCGGGCGGCTCGACGCCGTCGCAACCGCCGCGGGCATCTCCGCGACCGCGGGAGCGACGTACGGCGACGAGTTCTTCACCGAGGACGCCGGTCAGGTCGTGGCGTTCGTCCCGGTCGCGCCGGACCAGGCGCCGGCCGACGGGGTCGAACTGGTCGATCTGCCCGGTGGGTTCTTCGCGATCGCCGTCCACGCCGGACCAATGGCGGACTTCGACCGCAGCTACGGCGCGCTCGGCTCGCACGTCGCCGAGTACTGCGAGGTCGCACCGGGCCCGATCCGCGAGCTGTACGTCGTCAGCCCGGGGGACACCCCCGACGCGAGCACCTACCGAACCGAGATCTGCTGGCCGATCCAGCGAATCCCTGCCCTGAAAGGCTGATCTATGTCCGTCCACCTTGAGAACATCACCTTCGACTGCACGGACGCAACCGCGCTCGCCGCGTTCTGGGCCGAGGTGTTGTCCCAGGAAGTCGATGCTGATGGCAACGAGTTCTTCACCAGCGTGAACCGCACCGGCGACGGTCCGGCGCTGTTCTTCATCCAGGTCCCCGAGCCACGCAATGGTAAGAACCGCCTGCACGTCGACCTCGCCACCACCGACTGGTCAGCAGAACTCGACCGCCTGATCGGCCTTGGCGCCAAGCGTCTCGACGAGCACGACGAGTACGGCACCCACTGGATCACCCTCGCCGACCCCGAAGGCAACGTCTTCGACCTCGCGGAGATCCGCAGCTAGTACCTCGGCATGGAACGTTGCCCATTGACCTAGTGGGTTGCCCATCGTGATTCTGAAGAGGCAACCCCCTATGTCACGGGGCAACCCCCGAGGTGAAGGGCGACCCCCGAGGTGAAGGGCAACCCCATGACCTGGCTGCATTCGCGGCTTACGCGTCGAGCGGTGGGTGATGCCCCGCCCGGGTCTTTGGTGGAGGCTGGGGAGGATTGTGCTCCGGATCGGGCGGGTAATCCTCCCCACCCGCCGCGCGTCGCCCGTGGCGCGCCGCAGCTTGTGTGCGGGGGGCATTGCGACAGCACGTTTTCTGACTCCGCAGCTAGTCCATTGTGTTGAGGTGCGCCTCGAGAGCATCGAGGCGTCCCCGCCAGAGATCCCGGTAGGGCGCCAGCCACGCGTCGATCTCGGCGAGTGGGGCCGGGCTGAGGCGGTACCACCGGCGTTGGGCGTCGTGGCGAACCTCCACCAGCCCGGCGTCGCGCAGGACCCGGAGGTGCTTGGAGACGGCCGGTTGGCTCAGCTCGAGTTCGTCGACGAGCTCGCCGACCGGCCGCTCGCCGCCGCGGAGCAGATCCAGAATCTCCCGCCGCCGCACCTCAGCCAGAACCTCGAACGTACTTGCCATATGAGGAATATACGTCGCCTGGTCAGAGCTTGTGGCCGAATGTGGCCTGGAAGGCGTCGCGGAAGAGGTCGGGGAGGTTGGTTTCGCCGTTCTCGGCGGCCCAGCGGAGGAGGGCGATGTGGACGATGCCGAGGCAGGCGCTGGCAGCGGCTCGGGCTTGATACTCGAGTGCCGGGTCCGTGGTGTCGGCGCAGACCGCGGCGACGACGGCCTCTTGAGTGGCGTACTGGCTGTCCAGGTGTCGAGCACGGAGGGCTTGGGTCGAGATCATCAGGCGCAGCCGTGCGAGCAGGAATTCCTTGTCGTGCGCTGACGCCAGCTCGAGTGTCTGCAGGACCGTCTGGCCGATCCGGTCGACGAGCGGCTCGATCGCGGGGAGTTTGCTGATCGTTTCCGCGGCCAGCTGGTCGAGTTCGTCGTACAGGACGAGGTCTTCCTTGGTGGGGAAGTGGCGGTAGACGGTCATCGCGGAGACGCCGGCGGCGACCGCGACGTCGTTGACCGTGGTCGTGTCGTACCCGCGGTCCTCGAACAGCCGGATCGCCTGGCGCTGGACCCGCCGCCGCGTCTCGGCTCTCTGGCGGTCCTTCAGGTTCATGTGGTAGATACTAACATCATGATAGTTTCTAACATGAACGAGAAGGTTGCCCTGGTCACGGGCGCCTCGCGCGGGATCGGGCGGGCGATCGCGGAACGGCTGGCCGCGGACGGCGCCGAGGTCGCCGTGCACTACAACAGCGACAAGGCGGGAGCCGAGGAGACGCTCGCCCGGATCGGCGGTCGAGGGTTCCTGGTCGGTGCCGAGCTCGGCGTACCGGGTGATGCCGACGAGGTGTTCCGGCAGCTGTCGGAGGGGTTGTCCGGCCGGTCGCTGGACGTCCTGGTCAACAACGCCGCGGCGCTACCGGCCGGTCCGATCGAGACCGACACGGTGGAGAGCTTCGATCGCATGTTCGCGGTCAACGTGCGAGCGCCGTACTTCCTGATTCAGCGACTGCTGCCGATCCTGAGCGACGGCGGTCGGATCATCTCGCTCTCGTCCGGGGCGGCCCGGTTCGCGGCGCCGGTGCAGACGTCGTTCGCGATGACGAAGGGTGCGGTGGAGACGATGAGCATGACGCTCGCGCAGGAGCTCGGCCCGCGGGGCATCACCGTCAACGCAGTGTCTCCGGGTGCGACGCGGACCGAGGCGAACGGCGCGGTCTTCGAGGTCCCGGGGCTCGTCGATTTCATGACCGGAAACACCGCCCTCGGCCGGCTCGGTCGTGGCGAGGATGTCGCGGACGTGGTCGCGTTCCTGGCGTCGGACCAGGCTCGGTGGATCACCGGTCAGACCGTGGATGCGAGTGGCGGGTTGTTCCTCGGGCCCCGGATCGCCTGACAGGGTTGGGTTTTCCCCCGGTCGGTACGGTGGACAGCCCAACCCGAAGACGGCGGTTGGCCTCAGTGTTTGAGTGGTGCCTGCGGGCCTAGCGTCGTCGGCATGTTCACGACGAATCAGGTGATGATGACCGCGGCGCAGGCGACACAGGAACCGACCGGAGTGGCCGGCTGGGCCATCGAGCTGATGGAGCGACTGGGGGCGCCGGGTGCGGGCCTCGCGGTCGCGCTGGAGAACCTGTTCCCGCCACTGCCCAGCGAGGTGATCCTCCCGCTGGCCGGCTTCGCCGCCGCTCGCGGTGATCTCGGGCTGGTCAGCGCGATCCTGTTCACCACCCTCGGGTCGATCGTCGGCGCCCTTGCCTTGTACGGCGTAGGCGCCGGGCTGGGTCGTGATCGGACCAGGGCCCTCGCCGAGAGGCTGCCACTGGTCAAGCTCAAGGATGTCGACAAGGCCGAGGACTGGTTCAACCGCCACGGGCCGAAGGCGGTGTTGATCGGGCGGCTGGTTCCCGTCGTACGGAGTCTCATCTCAGTGCCGGCGGGGGTGGAGCGGATGTCGGTGCCGTTGTTCCTGGCGTTGACCGCGGTCGGCAGCCTGGTCTGGAACTCGTTGCTGATCGTTGCCGGCTATCAGCTCGGTGAGCGGTGGCATGTGGTCGAGTCGTCGGTCGGCGTCTTCCAGAAGGTCGTGATCGCGGCCGCGGTGGCGGCGGTGGTGTGGTTCGTAGTCGTCAAGATCCGGTCGCGGCGTTCGGATTCTGAGAATGTCAAGTAGGACGCTCGACTTTGACTACGCTCGGGACATCACTGAACCGAGCTCAGGAGTTGGGTCCTATGCCTTCAATCGCGTTCGAACCGCAGGTTGTGCCGGATCCGCCGGTCTGGCCGCAGTCTGTCGTCACCGTGGTCGGCAATCCACGGGCCGGGTCGAGGACAGCCGCCGCGGCCGCGTCCGTGGCGGAGTTGCTCGCCTCTGAGCTCGGTACGCCGTACCGGATCGACGAGCTGGTGGACCTCATCACGTTCGCGCCGGCGATCTTCCAGGGCGAGCGGGCCGCGGACGAGGAGCGGGCCGCACTGGAGAGTGCGGTCGATCTGGTCTCGTCGGCCTCGGTGATCGTGATCGCGACGCCTGTTTACAAGGGCAGCTACACGGGCTTGCTGAAGAGCTTCCTGGATGTGCTGAAGCCGCAGGCGCTGGCGGGTGCGGTGGTCGTACCGGTAACGGTGTCCAGAGCTCCCAGCCACAAGCTGCTGGCGGATCAGCATCTGCGTCCGGTGCTGGCTGAGCTCGGTGCGAGTGTGCCGGTGCCCGGGGTTGTGTTGGAGGAGCGGGATCTCGAGGACCTGCAAGTGGTGCTGTCAGGCTGGCTCCGCGACAACGCTGGGATCATTCAGGCGACCACTATCGCCTTGCAGCCTGTCGCGGAGCCCACGCCTGCGCACTGATTCAGGTCAATCTGAGTGGGTCGGTTGGGTAGGGGAGTGTCGGAGGGTCGTGGTGGCCGGGACGAGCGTCGAGCCGAAGGTGAGGAGTGCAGCGGCTGCGACGATGACCAGGTAGATCCACAGCGGCCCCGTCGGCATGGAGCTGGTCGAGACAGCGCCCGAGAACGGGACCAGGCAGGCCAGCGCCACCAACGTGCCGAGCGTGACGCCGGCCAACGTGACCAGCGTGCTCTCCGTCCACAGCATGCGGAGGACCTGACCACGAGTGGAGCCGGTGAGGCGCTGGAGAGCGAACTCCCGGCGGCGCCGCAATGTGGTCGAGACCAGCGTGTTGACGACCGAGACCGCGGTGTAGGCGATCAGCATGCCGACGAGCATGTAGTTCACCCACGCCTGGGTCTGCAGGTCTTCCGCGTTCGCCGCGACCAGACTGTCGCGATCGGCCACCTGCACGCCGGGATGTGCAGCAGCCAGCTTGGCCAATCCAGGTCGTACGTCGGCACCCGGTGCGGACCGGATCAGAATCTGCTTTGTCAGACCGTCCGTGGTGTGAGCGGCGACCAGGGACGCCGGCAGGATCAGGCTTTCGTAGCCACGTTCGGCCGCGAACGTCGCAACCACCTTGAGATCGACCGAGGTGCCGTCGCCCAGCGTCATCGTGATCGTCGAACCGACCCCGCGATCCATCTTCCCGGCGACGTAGTCCGGCAGGGCCACGGTCGATCCGGACAGATCGGTGAGTGATCCGTGCGTCAACCGGACCGGCGCCGTACCGTCCTTGCCTTGGGCATCTACTCCGATCACGGGGGCGCCGTCCTCATCGAAGGGCGCGTTGCGTGGCTCGTCGATCGTGCCCATGCTGCGGACGAACGCCGAGGCACTCGTCACCCCCGGAACCTCGCGAGCCTGGTCCAGCACCGTCGGCGACAGACCGGCGTCGGAGACCAGTACGGCGTCAGCCCGCAGATCCCGTGTGAACGCCTTGGAGGCCGCGCTGACCTGCGTGGTCTGCATGTAGAGGTTGGCGGTCGAGATGCCGACAGCCAGCATCACCGGCATCACCGCGGCGGACATCGCCACCGAACGTGCGGTGACATTGCGGATCGCGAGCCGGCCGTTGACCCGGGTCAGCAACTGTATCGGCCAGCGCCAGATGACGAGAACCGCCTTGGTCCAGAACGGGCCGAGCAGTGCGACACCGATCGCCCAGCAGAGCACGGAGGGGCCAGCGGTCGCGCCGGCGAGCGCACCGGTCATCACCGTCGCGGTCACGATCAGCAGCGCGAGTCCGCCGCCGAGGAAGGCCAGACCGAAGAACAGCCGAACCCAGCCGAACCACTTCCGCTGCAGTGAGGCCTCCATCAGCGCCTCGACCGGACGGATCTTCGCCGACTTGCGCGCCGCGATCAGGGCGGCGCCGATGGCTGCGAGGACGGCGGCACCCGCACCGGCAGCGAACGGGATCAGCCCCTGCGAGAACGCGACGACCGGGGACGCGACACCATGCGAACCAAGCTGGTCGAACAGGAACCGGCCGAGGAAAGTCCCCGGTACGGCGCCCACTGCGACCGCCGGGATCGAGACGAGCATCGCCTCGCCGAGGATCATCCGGCGCACCTGACCAGGCGTCGTACCGATGCCACGCAGCAGGGCGAACTCGCGCTCGCGGTGCTGGGCGGACAGCGCCAGCGTGGACGCGACCACGAACATCATCGTCATCGCCGCGATCCCGCCGAACGATCCGGCGATCGAGATCAGCGCGGTCCGGTGCGACTCGACTCCCGGCTGCTCGGCCAGGCCACGATCGATCCCGGTCCGGACGGCGACGCCAGTACCGAGCCCCTCGATCCGGTCCTTCACGGCGTCGATACTGGTGCCCGGGGCAACCAGTACGCCGACATCAGCGAAGCGGGTCGTGTTACCGGACAGCTCAGCGGCTTCGCGATCGGCGAAGAAGACGTGACCCGGTGGTCCGGCCACCGATCCACTCACCGTGAAGGTCTTCGGATCGCCGCCGATCAGCAAGGTGGCCTGGCTGCCGACCTTGGCGCCCGCCATGGCCACCTGGCCGGCTCGCGGAGCGTGACCGGACGTCAGGGTGTACGGCGCCAGCTCGGTCGATGACCAGTTGTGGCCTTCGGCAACCGTCAGGCCGTGCCCACCGAGCACGGAAGCCGGGAACGTGATGTCGCCGATCACCTTCGAAACGCCTTGTACAGAACGGAGCTTCTCGACCATGTCGGCAGGGACGCCGACGCGCTCGGGGAGCGCGGTCGCGTCCTCCTGTCCGGGCCGCAGATGAGATTGGTTGCCGGTCACAACGAGCGACGCGGCGGCGAGACGAGTGGGCTCGACGTTGGACCGTATGCCGGTCTCCATCAGACCACCGCAGGCCATCACGATCGCCGTACCGAAGACCACCGCGACGAAGGTCGCGATGAAGCCGCCCTTGCGGAAGCGCAAGGTGCGGACCGCCAGGCGCATCATCGGGTCACCGCCATTGTCATTCTGGAGCGGGCACCGAGGTGGGTCATCCGGTCGGCGACCTGTTCGGCCGTCGGCGCGTTGAGGCTGCCGGCCAGTACGCCGTCGGCCAGGAAGACGACCTGGTCGGCGTACGAGGCGGCGACCGGGTCGTGCGTCACCATCACGACGGTCTGGCCCTGGGTGCGGACCGGTTCACGGAGAAGCTCGAGGACGTCGGCCGCGGTCTGGGTGTCGAGGGCGCCGGTGGGCTCGTCGGCGAAGATCACGGCCGGACGCGCGACCAGCGCGCGGGCGATCGCGACGCGCTGCTGCTGACCGCCGGACAGTTCGCCGGGGCGGCTCTTGTGCTTGCCGCCGAGGCCGACGCGGTCGAGAACCTGGCGGACCGCGTTACGGTTCACCCGGCGACCGTCGAGCTCCTGCGGCAGGGTGACGTTCTGCCACACCGTCAGCGCGGGCAGCAGGTTGAACGACTGGAACACGAACCCGATCCGCTCCCGGCGCAGCTCGGTGAGCTTGCGTTCGCTCAGGCCGGCCAGCGGCTGCCCGTCGATGTACACACTCCCGGACGTCGGCCGGTCGAGCCCGGCCGCGCAGTGCAGGAACGTGCTCTTACCGGACCCGGATGGGCCCATCACCGCGGTGAACGTGCCGGGGGCGAAGCTCATGCTGATGCCGTTGAGGGCGTTGACCGTGTTCGAGCCACGCCCGTAGACCCGTCGTACCTCATGCAGGACGACCGAGTACTCGGTCCCGTCGAATGCTTCCTGCAAGCGTCGCGTCTTCTTCTTCATGCGCTTGACGCTACGGAGCGCAGGCTGCCGCCCCCAGGGTGCTGGACCGCCGCTGGGGGTGGATGAAACTCCACCTATTGCCGGAGCAGAGCGCGCATCCCGGCCGTGTACGACTCCAGTGTGACGTCCCCGATCAACAGCCGCTGCAGGACGAAGCCGGGCACCAGGCCGAACATGACCTGGGCGATGTAGCGAGGATCGACGTCCGGGTCGACGGTGCCGTCGGCCTGGGCGCGGCGCGCGACGGCCTCGAAGTTCGTCCGGAGCTGGGTGTACTTGCCCGACGCGGTCGCCATGATCTCGGGGTTGCGCAGCGCCTCGGCCCAGGCCTGGACGGCGATCCGGGTGACGTCGCCGTCGGGACGCTCGGCGACCTCGAAGACATGGGTCAGTGCCGTCTCCAGCGCCATCAGGGGAGTCAGCGTCTCCTCGGTGGCGAGGATCTTCTGGAACACCTCGTCCACGGTGCTGAGCGCGTCCTCGGCGATCGCCGCGACGATCTCCTCCTTGCTCTTGAAGTAGCCGTACACCGCGCCCGCGGACAGGCCGGACTCGCGGATCACGTCGGCCATCGTCGTCTTGTGGAAGCCCTCGACCAGGACGCAGTGGCGGGCGGCCGCCACGATCTGCGTACGCCGGGCCAGGCGGTGTTCGTCGGTGACCTTTGGCATGTCCGGAACATAAAACGAATGTCCGTTCTTGACAAGTCGCCGCTCATGAATCAGGCTCGGAAGTAATAAAGAACGGTCATTCGGTTTTGAAGGAGTAGCTCTCATGTCCGCTGATGCGACCGGGCACGCGCCCGAACACGCTGCCGCCCCCGGTCGGCGGCCTCCGCTGATCGCGGTCATCACACTGTTGACCGCGCTGCTCACGGTCCTGCTGATCGCGTTCGCCTGGCCGGCGGCTCGGTCCGAGCCTCGCGATCTACCGCTCGTCGTGGCCGGTCCCGCACCGGCGGTCCAGCAGGTCACGGCCGGGCTCGAGCAGGCGATGCCCGGTGGCTTCGACGTCACCGCCGTACCGGATCGGGCTGCCGCCGTACAGAAGATCCAGGACCGGGACGCGTACGGCGCGATCGTCCTCGACTCGGCTCAGCCTGAGGTACTCACGGCCTCCGCCGGCGGTCCCGTGGTCGCGCAGATGCTGGCGCAGATGTCGTCGAAACTGTCGCCGCAGGCCCCGCCGAAGGTGACGGACATCGTGCCGCTGCCGACGGACGACCCGCGGGGTGCCGGTCTGGCCGCCGGTGCGTTGCCGCTTGTGCTCGGTGGCATCATCGCGGCCGGTGCGCTGACGCAGCTCGTGCGTTCGGGGTCCAAGCGGATGATCGGTGCGGTTGCCTTCGCGATCACGGGTGGGCTCGCGCTGGCCGCCGTACTGCAGTACTGGCTGGGCTCGTTCGAGGGCAGCTACCTGGGGAACGCGGGCGTGATCGCGATGTCGATCGCGGCGATCAGCCTGACGCTGCTCGGGCTGGAGTGGCTGCTTGGTACGGCGGGTCTCGCGCTCGGCGGCGCGGTCATGATGCTGCTCGGCAACCCGCTGTCCGGCATGACGAGCGCACCCGAGATGCTGCCGTCCGGCTGGGGCACGCTGGGGCAGTTGCTGCCGCCGGGAGCGGCCGGTACGGCGCTGCGTTCGGTGAGCTTCTTCGACGGCGCCGGAGCGGCCCGCCCACTCGTCGTACTGACCTGCTGGCTGCTGGCCGGTCTAGGCCTCTGTGCACTCGGATCTCTCCGGGCTCAGCGGGTCGTACAGCCCCGCCACGAGGCAAAAGCCGCTACCGTCTGAATGTCATGACATCGCGGTGATCGGATTGTTACCTTCCGGTCACCGCGTTAGCGCGCCCCAGCGGGGACAACGTTGTCTGTCAAGCATTGACTTCGGCCGCCTGAGACTCCTACGGTCGCGGGAAAGCCCGCTGGGTTTGGGCCGTGGTACCGGGATGACAACGATTGCCCGAAGGTGGACCTGATGGTGACAAGGAAACGTTTCAAAGCAGCGGCCGTCGTGAGTGCGCTGCTGCTGGCGGTCTCGGCCTGCAGCCAGGGCTCGACGACCAAGCAGCCGGACGCGGGTGGCTCGCAGAGCGCCGGTCCCGCGCACATCAAGATCGCCTACCAGCAGTGGGGTCCGGGCGTCGTGATGAAGAACTTCCTCACCGGCGTGAAGTCGGAGTACGAGGCGGCCAACCCTGGTTCGACGGTCGAGATCCTGCCGATCGTTGCCAGTGAGAACGACTACTACACCAAGCTCCAGCTGATGATGCGCTCGCCGAACACGGCGCCGGACGTGGTGTACGAGGACACGTTCCTGATCAACTCCGACATCACCGCGGGCTACCTGCGGCCGCTCGACGAGTACATCAACAAGTGGGACCAGTGGAGCCAGTTCCAGGACACGGCCAAGGGTGCGGCCAAGGCGCTGGACGGCAAGACCTACGGCGTTCCGGATGGCACCGACACTCGGGCCCTCTGGTACAACAAGCAAATTTTCGCGAAGGCCGGCCTGCCCGCGGACTGGCAGCCGAAGACGTGGGACGACGTACTGTCCGCGGCCCGCGCGATCAAGCAGAAGGTCCCCGGCGTCATCCCGATGAACGTGTACTCGGGCAAGCCGATGGGTGAGGCCTCGGCCATGCAGGGCTTCGAGATGCTGCTGTACGGCACGAAGGACACGCTGTACAACAACGACCAGCAGAAGTGGGTCGTCGGCAGCCAGGGCTTCAAGGACGCGCTGAACTTCGTCAAGACCGTCTACGGCGAAGGCCTCGGCCCGTCGCCGAAGCAGGCGCTCGACCCGAACATGGGTAGCAAGGTCGGCACCGAACTGCTGCCGGGCGGCAAGCTGGGCATCGCGCTCGACGGCTCCTGGATCTACGGCAACTGGCAGAAGACCGGTGCGAAGCCGTGGCCGCAGTGGACCGAGGTGCTCGGTCAGACCGCGATGCCGACCAAGGACGGCAGCGGCAAGGGCAAGGTCAGCCTCTCCGGTGGCTGGACCTGGGCGATCCCGGCCAAGTCGAAGAACCCCGACGCGGCCTGGAACCTGATCAAGACCCTGCAGACGCAGAAGAACGCGGCCAAGTACGCGACCGACGGTGCGCAGATCGCGGTCCGCAAGGACGTCGCCGACGACGCCACCTACAAGAGCTCCTCGAAGAGCACGCAGTTCTTCACCGACCTCGTCTCGGTCACCGTGTACCGGCCGGCGTACGCCGAGTACCCGAAGGTCTCGAACGAGATCATCACCGCGATGGAGGCGGTGATGACCGGACAGTCCGATATCGACAAGGCTGCGAAGAACTACGACGAAGCGGTCGAAGGCATCGTCGGTAAGGACAAGACGACGTCCGGCCAGTAGTCCTGCCCCCGGCGAAGGAATCTCCCCTGTGACGACGACAGTCGCTCCCACCGCGGCCAAGCCCGCTCGCTCCGGTAAGTCCTCCGGAGGGAGCGGGAAGCCGCGGGCCGCCAAGGTCCTGAAGATGTTGCCGTTGGCACCGGCGATCGGGTTGATGCTGGTCTTCCTGGCCGGCCCGATCATCTACTGCCTGTACGCCGCGTTCACGAACATGGCGCTCACCGGCACCGGTGCGGCGAACGTGAAGTTCGTTGGTGTCGACAACTTCCGCAAGGCGTTCGGCAGCAGCGCGTTCACAAACGCGATCTGGCTGACCCTGGTGTTCACGCTGATCTCCGCGATCATCGGCCAGAACACCCTCGGGCTCGGCCTGTCCCTGCTGATGCGCCGGTCCACGCGAGTGGTCCGCAACTTCGTCGGTACGGCGGTCATCGGTGCGTGGGTGCTGCCGGAAGTAGTCGCGGCGTACCTGCTCAGTGCGTTCTTCAACGACGAGGGCACGCTGAACGTGATGCTGCACTGGGTCGGCCTGCCCGGCCAGGATTGGTTGTACGCGGCACCTATCATCGCGGTGTCGCTGGCCAACATCTGGCGCGGTACGGCGTTCTCGATGCTGGTGTACTCCGCCGCACTCAGCGAAGTACCGAAGGAGATCGAGGAGTCGGCCGAGATGGACGGCGCGGCCGGCTTCCGGCGGTTGTGGTTCGTCACGCTGCCGATGATCAGCCGGGCGATCATGACCAACCTGATGCTGATCACGCTGCAGACGCTGAGCGTGTTCGGCCTGATCTTCGCGATGACCCGTGGCGGCCCCGGGACCAAGAGTCAGACGTTGCCGCTGTACATGTACGAGCAGGCGTTCAGCTTCTCCCAGATCGGCTACGGTACGGCGATCGCCCTCGTGATGCTCGCGATCGGCGCGGTCTTCTCGCTGATCTACCTACGTGGACTCAACTCGGAGGCAGCGTGATTGCGCGGGACCGGATCAGCAAACTAGCCGCGAACCTGGTGCTGCTGGCCATCGGCATATTGTTCGTGCTGCCGCTGCTATGGGTGCTGTTCGCGTCGATCAACCGGACCGCGGGACTGCGGGTCGAGTTCCCGACGCATGCCACGCTGGGGAACTTCAAGGCGGTGCTGAACACCAACACGACGTACCGGCCGGTGCTGAACGGCATCGTGCTCTGCGGTGGGTCGGCCTTGCTGACGATGGTCTGTGCGGTGCTGGCGGCCTATCCGTTGTCGCGCTTCAAGTCGAAGTTCAACCGGCCGTTCCTGCTGACCGTGTTGTTCTGCACAGGGTTGCCGATCACGGCGGTCATGGTGCCGGTGTACGGCCTGTTCGTGCAGCTGAACCTGGTCGATACGCTCGGCGGCACGATCATGTTCATGGGGACAGCCTCGCTGCCGTTCGCGATCTGGCTGACCAAGACGTTCATGGACGGCGTACCGATCTCCCTCGAGGAGGCCGCATGGGTCGATGGTGCCAGCAACATGCAGGCACTGGCGCGGATCGTGCTGCCGTTGATGTGGCCGGGGATCGCGGTCGTGCTGATCTTCACGTTCATCGGCATGTGGGGGAACTTCTTCGTCCCGTTCATGCTGCTGCTGTCACCTGAGCGACTGCCGGCGTCGGTAAGCATCTTCACCTTCTTCGGCCAGTACGGCGAGCCGAACTACGGGCAGCTCGCGGCGTACTCCCTCATCTACACCATGCCCGTCCTCCTCCTATACCTCCTCCTAAGCAAAAAGCTCGGCGGCGCCTTCGCCCTCGGCGGCGCAATCAAGGGCTAAGAGGACACCCCTCGGCGGCGGCTGCTTATCGGCAGCCCCCGGCGGCGTACCCCGTGTGCTGTGGTGCGGCGCGTGCCGTGGTGCGGCGCGGGCTGTGGTGCGGGGAGATGTGGTGCGGATGGCACGCTCTGCGCGGTGACTGTTCTGGGGCTGCCTTTCGGCGGCATACCCGGGTGCTGTGGTTCGAGAAGGCTGGGTGTGGTGAGCCTTCGGGAGCTGGGTGTGCCGTGGATGCGGCTGGGGCTGTGGTTCCAGGGAGATGTGGTGCACAGAACCCCCTCTGCACGGTGGCTGTTCTGGTAGCTGCTTCCGGCGGTGTGCTCGGGTGCTGTGGTCGCGGGAGCGGGCTGTCCCGGGTGCCCACGTGAGAGCACGAGATGCGCGTGTGCCAGCTGGGGCTGAGGATCCGGGGGATGTGGTGGGTGGCGTCGTCGTCTCGGTGGCGTGATCACGGACTGAAGAGGAACACCGTTGCGCGGCGGCTGTTCTGGTGGTCGCCTCCGGCGACGTACCTCGTGTGCCGTGGGATGCGGCTGGGCTGTGGTTCCGGGGAGATGTGGTGCAAAGGACGCCCGCTGGGCGGTGCCTGGTCTGTGCGCTGCCCCGGCGGTGTGTTGCGGGTGCTGTGATTGCGGGAGTGGGTTGTAGTCCCGGGGTGCCGCGTGAGTGCACGAGGCGCGTGGATGCGGGCGGGCTGTGGTTCCGGGGAGATGTGGTGCAAAGGACCCGCGCTGCGCGGTGGCTGTTCTGCTAGCTGCCTTCGGCGATGTGGTGCGGGTGCGGTGGATGTGGGAGTGGGTTGTGGTCCCAGGGGGCGGCGTGAGACAGCACGGGGCTTGCGGATGCGGCTGGGGCTGTGGTCCGGGGGAGGTGGTTGGGTGGCGCGGTCGTACTAGGGGCGCGATTGCGGGCTGAAGAGGAACACCGTTGCGCGGCGGCTGTTGGTGGTCGCCTTCGGCGGCGTCGCTCATGTGCCGTGATGCGGCTGAGGCTGTAGTGCGGGGAGACGTGGTGTAGAGGACGCCGGTGTGCGGCGGCTGTTTCTGTTGACTGCCCCCCGGCGTGTGTTGGGGAGTGCTCTGGTCGCGGGAGCGGTTGTGGTCCCGGGTGCCAGCGTGAGAGCACGAAGCCCGTGGACGCGGCTGGGGCTGTGGGTCCAGGGAGGTGTGGTGACAGGACGCCCGCCGCGATGGCTCTTCTGGTAGTTGCCTTCGGCGGTGTGGTGCGGGCGCGATGGTTGTGGGAGTGGGGTCGGGTGCTCGCGTGAGGGCGCGAGGTCGGTGGATGTTTCGGGGCTGGGGGCCACGGAGATGTGGGTTGGGTGGCGCGGTCGTGCTGGTGGGGCGATTGCGGGTGAAGGGGACGGGGCTTCGTGGTGGCTGTTCTGGTGGTCGTCTTTGGGGGCAGGCCCGGGTGCTGTAGTTGCGGGGGTGGGGCTGGGGCGGCGTGGTGAGGGCTCGCTGCGTGCTACCTGGGTTGCTTCGGGATGTGCTAGGCGGGCTGGTTCGTCTGACCGTGGTTCGCGGGGGTGCGGGTCGCGTGAGCGTGAGTGTCGTGGGTGCGGTTGGGGTTGGGGCGCCGGGACGTGGGTGGACGTCGGTGGGAGGTTTGTTGTTCGGTCCTGGGATGCCGACCCGACAGGCGGTGGGCAGGTGGTTGTGTTCGGTGGGGAGGTGATGGGCTGGTCCCATCCGACGGGTGGTGTGGTGGGTTGTGAGGGGGTTACGGGGCTTGGGGTTGGTGTTGGGGGGTTGGGTGGGTGCCCCAGGCGGCGAACTGGGTGGCTTGGTGCATGGCGGTTTCGTCGGCGGACCAGCGGCTGGGGCGCGGGTTGCGGGTTGTGGGCCTTGTGGGGGTAGGGGTGGGTGGGGTTGGGGTGGGGAGGGGTTTTAGGAGGGAGGTAATGGGGGGTTTGGGGTGGGGTGGTGGGGTTGCCCAGGGTGGGCGGGTTACTTGGGGGTGGCCGTTGGTGATGGTGATGGTCCAGTGGCCGTTGTGGAGGGCTACGTGGTGGCGGCGGCAGAGGAGGGCGAGGTTGTTGGTTGCGGTTTCGCCGCCGTCCAGCCAGGACTTGAGGTGGTGGGCGTCGCAGGTGATGGGTGGGGCACCGCAGATTACGCAGCCGTTGTCGCGGGCGTTCAGGGCTCGGCGCATCGCTCGGGTGACCAGGCGTTCGGCTCGTCCTATGTCCAAGGGTTCGGAGTTGGAGCCCAGTACTAGCGGGATGATCTTTGCGTCGCACGCCAATCGGCGAATCGTGGCGGCGGAGAGGTTGTCGCCGTACACGAGATTGCCAGTTGCGGTGGCGGCCTTCAGGTCTTCGTAGTCGATGGTGACGGTGATGGTTGCCTTCGCGCCGAACCCAGGCACGGTATCGCTGGTGGTAGCAACGTCGGCGGCTGCGGCGGCGATCGTCAAGGTGGACGTTAGGGCGTCGGCTTGGCGCTTTTCGCGGGAGCGGGGGTCGAGTTCGCCGTCGACGGTCTTGTGGGGGCGGGCGCCGGCGTGGATGCGGGAGCG